>CAZGDL010000024.1:0-2849 GCA_964525075.1 uncultured Treponema sp. | reverse complement strand
GCTTTAGAAAATATTTACGGAGATGCTGAAAAAGCGGCAGCCCGTTTTGAAAAACTTTCAAAAAACTTTGTAAAATCTTTTGGCTCTGAAAAAATGGAGTTTTTTACAGCTCCCGGCCGCACAGAAATAATCGGAAATCATACAGACCACAACGGTGGAAAAGTTATTGCAGGAAGCATCACATTGGACACAATTGGTGCGGCCTTTCCAAATAATTCGGATAAAATCAAAATAATTTCGGAAGGTTTTGACCAAATCGTAGAATTTAACATTGGCGATGTGGATAAAGTTCCAAAATGCAGGGGGTCGCTTTCGCTTGTTGCGGGAATGGTAAAAGCAATTTTGGGATTTGGCTATAAAGTTGGAGGATTTAATCTTTACACTTCAACTACTGTAATTGCCTCTGCCGGGGTTTCTTCATCAGCAGCTTTTGAAATGCTGGTTTGTTCTGTAATCAATTATTTTTTTAATGATAATAAGTTGGATATTACCCAATACGCAAAAATTGGGCAGTCGGCAGAAAACGTTTACTGGTGCAAAGCTTCTGGTCTGATGGATCAGATGGCTTGTGCGGCTGGTGGAGCAATTAAACTTGATTTTAAGGGTGATGTAAAATACGAAAAAATTGACCTGGATCTTAAAAAATATGGCTACGAAATTGTGATTGTGAATACAGGAAAAGGTCATGCTGATTTGAGTGCCGAATATTCTTCTATTCCAAACGAAATGAGGCTTGTTGCAAAAGAATTAGGAGCTGAAAATCTCTGTGATTCTAGTTTAGAAAAGTTGATGGAAAAAACACCTTCCCTTATAGAAAAATTGCACAACGACCGAGCAATCCTCAGAGCTTATCATTTTTACAATGAAACTTGCCGGGTTGAAGAAATGGCTCAGGCTATTAAAAATGATGATGGAGAAAAAATCCTAAAGTTGATTGACGCTTCCGGCCGCTCTTCTTACGAATTGCTGCAAAACTGCTACGTGGATTCAAATCCTGGCGAACAAAAAATCTCGCTTTGTCTGGCCCTCACAAGTCAGTTTATAGGAAAAATTGGAAGGGGCGTTTGCAGGGTTCACGGGGGAGGTTTTGCAGGCGTGATTATGGCAATTATTCCGACAGAAAATGTTAATGATTATATGAAGTATATGGGACAATTTGTCGGCGAAAAAAATGTTTATCTGATGAATATCAGAAAAATTGGTGCGGTTCATATTGAATAGCACACACCCGATTGACATTATTTTTTTAATGCGATAAAGTCCCTTTTGCTCGCTCGGAGGGCGGTTCGTTCAATTTGGAAACGAAAGCCGGATAAGGCGCAGACTGAAATGTCTGTTCCTTGTCCGGCTTTTTTTTTGGAGTTTTTTATGGATTTTTTGACTGGCAAAATTAAACCTCTTTACTTCAAGTATCTGGGTGCAGCTTTTGGTAGTGCACTTATTTCCAGCATTTACGGCCTTGTTGATATGGCAATGGTAGGCCAATATCAGGGGCCGGAAGGTACGGCGGCTCTAGCAGTCGTTGCTCCTGTTTGGAATGTGATTTACAGCCTGGGGCTTTTGATGGGAATTGGTGGTAGCGTCATTTTCAGTACAAAAAGAGGACTTGCGGAAAAAAGTGAAAAAGAGTCTAGTTCCAGTGGCAAAATCACTTGCAGGTCGGTCGCTTCCGAAGAAAATATTTACTTTACCGCCTCGGTAATCGGTTCGGTAATTCTTGCCCTTATTTCCTGGCTGGCAATTATATTTTTTGAAGCTCCAATACTCCGATTTTTTGGGGCAAATGACAATCTTTTACCTCTTGCAAGTGATTACCTTAAACCCATTTGTTTTGTCCTCCCCCTCTTTTTGTTCAACCAGATGTTGGCAGCTTTTTTGCGTAATGATGGAAATCCTAATCTTGCGACGGCCGGCGTTCTTTCTGGTGGGATTTTTAATGTTTTTGGTGATTATTTTTTTGTATTTACCTGCGACATGGGGATTTACGGTGCGGGACTTGCGACGGCAATTGGTTCTGTAATTTCCTTTATTGTGATGTGCAGCCACTTTTTCACCAAGAAAAATACTCTGAAACTTGTAAAAGTTTGTGAACTTTTCCGCCGGCTTAAAGAAATTTCTACAGTCGGATTTTCTACATTTTTTATTGACGTAGCAATGGGAATTCTCACAATTCTTTTTAACCGCCAGATAATGAAATACCTTGGAGCGGACGCCCTTGCCGTTTACGGGCCGGTCATCAATGTGAGTACTTTTGTTCAGTGTTGTGCTTACAGTGTGGGCCAGGCAGCCCAGCCAATTATTTCGACAAATTACGGTGCAGGGCAGACCGCGAGAATCCGCCAAACCTTGCATTTAGCTTTGTGGACGACGGCTGTTTTTGCTATTTTCTGGACGGTTTTAAGCGAACTTGCCCCAAATCTTTATATCAGGATTTTTATGACTCCTTCTGAAAATATTTTGAAAATCGGGCCGGGAATTATCCGCTCTTATTCACTTTCCTTTTTGCTTTTGCCTTTTAATATTTTTTCGACCTATTATTTTCAGGCGATTATGAAGCCAAAAACAGCCTTTGTTGTTTCGGTTGCCAGAGGATGTGTAATCAGCGGAATTTTGATTATGGTTCTGCCCCTTATTTTTGCTCCGTCGTCAATCTGGTTTGCAATGCCAATTACGGAAGTTGTGGTTGCGGTTTATGTTGCAGTGAAGATGATTTTTTAAGGAAAAGTCCGGGGGCGTTGCGGGGGTGTCCCCCGCAGAGGGGGAAAATCAATATATTGATTTTCGAGCCGTTTCTTTCGATAATCCTAAACAGACCGCTTTCGCGCTCTGTTTTTAACGGATTTTCGATT
>CAZGDL010000023.1:0-18830 GCA_964525075.1 uncultured Treponema sp. | reverse complement strand
AAATTTGCACAACTATGATAATGAGATTGAAGGTATTAAACAAGAAGGACTTAAAAATTGCAATTTTTAAAAATGCCCTATTGTGATTTTAGTTTTTCGTGATATAATTACTTTGTATCTTGAATGAGGTGAGGTTAACTATGATTGAAAGAATGCAGTGTGACTCTTGCGGTCACGTTTATGATAAAGATGAAGGAGATGCTAAAAACAATGTAGCACCAGGAACAGCTTGGAAGGATGTTCCTGATACTTATAAATGCCCAGAATGTGGAGCAGGAAAGGATAAGTTCATTCCTGAGTAATGCAGGGGCGAAAAAAAAACTAAACTAAAGCACTGGTCTTGAGGCCAGTGCTTTTTTTTATAGCTACGTAGAATCGTCATTCCGGGCTTGACCCGGAATCTCATGAGATGCTGAAACAAGTTCAGCATGACGGACTGGCGAGTTCAGCATGACGTGCTGGGGGCTACATGACGTGTGTTTTTATTATGATAAAAGGTAACGTTAAAGATTCATGATGTCCGCTTTGTCATTCAGATATTTAAAACTGATTGACTTGAGTTTGACGCCGTTGCTTGCAACATAAAGCCTGTTTACGCAAAATCTGGTTGGGAAAATCAGATTTTTGGACAGGCTTACGTCTTTGCCACCTGTTCCATTGAAAGTAAAAGAAGCTATTGGGAAGCCCTGGTAGAACATGGTAATTGGGATTTGTGCAAGTTGGCCGAGTTCTGAGCTGCCGGTCAGAGTTGCCAGGTAAGTGCCCGGATTTGCCACGTCAAAAGCCATGGAATAATTGGTTTTTGCCTTGCTTTCCTGGTAGGTTAAATCCAGGGTCAGGATTTTGTCCTTGGTCAGACTTACGAATTCCAGATTTTCTACGTCGATGTCGTCTTCGCTTTTTGGACGATTGATGATTTCCACCTTTTCTGCTGAGCCCACCAGGTTTTTCATAGCCTGAGTCGTCATCACCTGCTTGCAAATATTGATGGCAGACCTTTGAAGTTCGGCCCTGGTTAGATTTCCGTTTTTGAGAGAGTCCAGGGTGTTGTCGCCATCTTTATTTTCCTTGCCGGAAGAACAGACCATGTAAAGGTCGTTTTGAGCTTTGAGCATGCCGGCAAAATTGTGAGGATTTTGTTCTACTCCTTCCTCGCTGATTGTTGCCCACCAGTCTGTCATCACAATGCCTTTAAAACCCCAGTCCTTACGGAGAATTGTTGTGTTTAAATCATAAGAACCGGCTGTGTAAACGCCATTTACCAGGCCGTAGGTGGTCATGACGGAATTTGCCCCGTTTTCAACCGCAATTTCAAAGCCTTTTAAATAGATTTCTCGGAGAGCCCTTTCCGAAATAACGGAATTGTGGGCCCGGCGGTTTGTTTCCTGGTTATTTCCACAAAAATGTTTGATTGTTCCGGTAACTCCCTGCGATTGGAGGCCGGCTAGCATAGCCGATGCAATTTGCCCGGTAAGTAGAGGATCTTCGGAAAAATATTCAAAATTGCGGCCATTCAAAGGATGACGGTGGATATTCATTCCAGGACCAAGAAGATTATCAACTTTGTTTGCACACATTTCCAGTCCGGTAAAAGTGTAGAGTTCTGTCACCAGTTTTCGGTTGAAGGTGCAGGCCAAAGAAGTTCCGTTTGGCAGGGAAAATGCTTTGGCCCCGGAATCTAGTCTCATGCCAGAAGGGCCGTCATCGCAACAAACAGTTGGAATACCGAAGGTGTTTTTTAGGCGGGGAGAAACGCCACCGTAGGCCGACGCCGTCCCTGGAGTGACAAGACTCGACCCCATTCCTTCGCCACGAACCAGACAGGCTAAATCCTGGTCGTTGAGCTGGGCTACAAAATTTTCGATTGAGGTTTTGCCGGCCAGGACGTCTGCCAGGGTGAACTCTGTTGTTGTAACCTGTGGAATTTCCTGGGGCAGGCGGGCTTGACGGCGGCTTGCCATAGTCTGGCTTTTTGTCGGTGTTTTTTCTAGGATAATTTCTGGGGTAATTTCCGCGGTGGCAGATGTGGGAGCCGGGGCGGTGGTGAGATTTTTTTCATCATCACAATTTTCCTTGCACTTACAATCCACCTTGTGCCAGCGGTCAAAAGCCTTTTCTGGAGCCAAGGCTTGTTCGCACTGTTTTACCAGAATTAAATCATTCAGATTAAAAGTAAAAATTTCTGCTGCCAAGCGGACATCATTTCCGGCAAAAACTTTGTAGAGTCCTTTTTCCAAAACCCAGGCTGATTTGTGGCCGGTTGCCCCAGAATCATCATAAGAAGCAAAAGTTTTGTATGGAATTTTAAAATCCAAAGTCTGGCTGGCCCCTGGTAGCAGGCATTCAGTTTTATCAAAAGCGATGAGAACCCTGTCGGCTTTTCCCAATTTTCCGTCCGGGGCCTGGATATAAATCTGGGCAACTTCTTTGCCAGCCTGGTTGCCAATATTTTTTACTTGTAAAGTGATGGAAAGATTTTGGGTGGAATCATCAGCATGACTTTCCTGGCCGGTAATTTTAAAAGAGGTGTAAGAAAGTCCAAATCCAAAAGGATAGAGAACCTTGTCTTTTGCAAAAGTTTCAAAATAACGGTAGCCGACAAAAATATCTTCCTGGTAAACATTTTCGGCCGGGTTGCCAAAATTTTTGTCAGAAGGATAATCCGAAATATTTTTTGCGATGGTGTCAGTCAATTTGCCGCTTGGAGAAATTTTTCCGGTAAGGACATCGGCTGTACCAAGGCCTCCCATCATACCACCCTGCCAAACGTACATTACAGAATCAGGCTGGTATTTTTCGACAAAAGACATATCGATGATGTTGCCGACGTTCAAAAGAATTACAAGTTTTTTGAAAGCCTTGCGGACGGTACAAATCATTGCTTCTTCGGTTTTTGTGAGCAGGTAAGCACCTTCCTCATTTTTATTATCTTTATCTTCGCCTGCTGTACGACCAATTATGATGATAGCAGTTTGACTTTCCTCGGCTGCCTTTTTCGCTACCGCGTCTGTCAAAGGCATTTCTTCCTGGCTCCACTTTTCTTGTCCCCAGCCTATACCTTCGTCAAAAGGGTGGGAGGTGGTCCAATCATTATAAATTTTTTGAAGATTTTTATTGATGATAACATGACCGGACTCTTCCAATCCGTCTACAATTGTGTAAACTTTGGAAACATTGACCATTCCCCCCGAACCCGTTCCACTTTTGTAGTAGTGGGATTGCATTCTCCCGAAAATAGAAATTTTTTCGCCTTTTTTCAGGGGCAGGGTCTGCTTGTCATTTTTGATAAGGACGCAACCTTCGGCAATTGCCTCTCGGGCTTTTTCTTCGTATTTTTTCCAGTCTAATGTTTTAGCCATAAAAATCTCCTTTTTGAGGTAACTTTCCAGGGGCAGGGGTGCTTTGGGGCAAGCCCTGCTAGGATAGAAAGTCATAGATTTAATATAGCGAGGAAAAATCAAAGAAAAAAGATAGAAAAATCCATCAGAATAGAATGTTTGTCTATGATAAAAAATCTCCTAGAAAAAAAATCCACAGGAAAATCCACCATAGCCAATTTTATAGACGATTTTTCCCAGATAACTTATAATGGCTTCAATATCGTAAAATATCATCAAAAAGTTGGAGCAAAATTAAATGAAAAAACTTTTACTAGGAAATGCGGCTGTTGCCCGCGGTCTTTACGAAGGGGGCTGTGAAATTGTTTCAAGCTACCCTGGCACTCCAAGTACAGAAATTACAGAAGAAGCTGCAAAATTCAAAGAAATTTATTGTGAATGGGCACCTAACGAAAAAGTTGCCCTGGAAACGGCCTACGGGGCAGCCCTGGCAGGAAAAAGGTCTTTTTGTGGAATGAAGCACGTTGGTTTGAACGTAGCTGCCGATCCTCTTTACACTGCCTCTTATGCCGGGGTAAATGCAGGTCTTGTAATTGGCGTTGCAGATGACCCGGGAATGCATTCAAGTCAGAACGAACAGGATTCCCGCCACCACGCAATTGCTTCTAAAATTCCAATGATTGAACCTTCCGACAGCCAGGAATCTGTTCAGTTTATGAAGATTGCCTACGAAATGTCAGAAAAATTTGATACTCCGATTTTGTTTAAAATGTGTACCCGCGTTGCCCATTCTCAGTCTATTGCAGAATTGGGAGACCGCCATCAGCAGGAAATAAAACCTTATGTCAAAAATATCCAGAAAAATGTAATGACCCCTGCAAACGCAATCCGAAAACATCCTATTGTTGAGCAGCGTAACAAGGATATTGCTGATTGGGCTGGCACCAGTGGTTTGAATAAAGTGGAGCTTGTTCCATCATCAAAAATAGGAATAATCACTTCGTCAACATCCTATCAATATACAAAAGAAGTTTTTGGTGATTCTGTAAATATTTTAAAACTGGGGCTTGTAAATCCTCTTCCAGAAAATCAGATTCGGGATTTTGCCGGCAAGGTAGAAATGTTGATTATAATAGAAGAACTTGACCCAATTATCGAAAATTTCTGCCGTTCAATCGGTCTTAAAAATGAAATTCACGGAAAAGATTACCTGCCAATTTGCGGGGAATATTCTCAAAATCTTTTGCGAAAAAATCTTGCTCCGCTCGTTCCATCTCTGGCTCAAGAACTTGCAAAAAATCCTGTGGTGGAAGGCAAAAAAATCCCAGATCTTCCAATCCGTCCTCCTGCAATGTGTGCAGGCTGTCCTCATCGCGGTATTTTCTACGTGCTTTCTAAACTCAAACTCAATGTTATGGGGGATATTGGATGTTATACACTGGGGGCTGCCGCTCCTCTTTCTGCTATGGATATGAACCTTTGTATGGGAGCTTCGGTTTCTTCTTTGCACGGTTGGGTAAAAGCCAATCCTGAATATGCAAAAAATTCTGTTTGTGTGATTGGGGATTCGACCTTTGTTCATTCTGGAATGACAGGTCTTGCGACAATTGCTTATAATCAGTCAAATTCTACGGTTATAGTTCTGGATAATTCGATTACAGGAATGACTGGCCACCAGCAAAATCCTACGACTGGAAAAAATTTGTACGGAGATCCAGCCGGCCGTGTTGACTTGGAAGCCCTGGCTAGGGCAATGGGAATTAACCGTATCCAGGTTGTAGATCCTTATAATCTTTTGGAATGTGAAAAAGCCTTGAAAGAAGAACTTGCAGCCGACCAGCCGAGTTTGATTATCAGCCGTCGCCCTTGTGCCTTGCTCAAAGAAGTAAAGCACAATCCGCCTTTGCAGGTTAATGAAGATAAGTGTAAATCTTGTAAGCAGTGTATGAAAATTGGTTGTCCTGCCATTTCTTTTAGAGGTAAGGCAAAAGTTGATGTGACACTTTGCGTTGGTTGTGGAGTTTGTACTCAGATGTGCAAATTTGACGCTTTTTCTTCAACTGCGTCATGCTGAGCATAACCGCGTCATGCTGAAACAAGTTTTCAGCATCTAAACGTTAAAAACGAGGATTTTTTATGAGTGATAATGATACAAAAAATATAATGATTGTTGGGGTTGGCGGACAGGGAGCTTTACTTGCTTCTAAAACTCTGGGCCAGGTTTTGCAGGATGCCGGATATGACGTAAAGGTCAGTGAAGTTCACGGTATGAGCCAGAGGGGCGGTTCGGTAGTAACTTATGTCCGCTATGGCAAAAAAGTTTATTCCCCGATTATTGATAAAGGCGAAGCTGATTACATTGTTTCGTTTGAATTGCTGGAAGCTGCCCGCTACACAGAATTTTTGAAGCCAAATGGCCACATTGTTGTGAATACCCAGCAGATTGACCCTATGCCTGTAATTACAGGGGCTGCCCAATACCCAGAAAACTTGGTTCAAAAAATGCAGGATTGTGGCTTTACCGTTGATGCTCTGGATTGTTTGAAACTTGCAGAAGAAGCCGGAACTGCAAAAGCGGTAAACATTGTTTTGATGGGCCTTCTTTCAAAGCACATGGATTTTCCAGAATCTGCCTGGCTTTCGGCAATAGAAAAACTGGTAAAGCCTCAGTTTTTGGAAATGAATAAAAAAGCCTTTGCCTTGGGCCGGCAGGCGTAATTATTGTAAAAACCCCTAAATCTTAGTAAAATGTCCCCATTCTAAACTCAATAAACACATCAAAACGGTCGCTTGGCTGGCAGTCTGGCAGGCTGGGTGGTCGCAGGAGGATTAACAAATGGAAGAAATACTTGATTTATTACGTCAGAATGCTCGTTTGTCGGCAGAAGATATTGCTGCAATGACAAAAAAATCCGTGGCAGAAGTTCAGGCTATTATTAAGCAGCTTGAAGATGATGGAGTTATTCTCAAGTATATAGCGGTTGTTAATCCGGAAAAAGACGCGGTCGCGAAGGACAAGGTTGTGGCGGAAATCCAGATTCAGGTTCAGCCACAGAGGGAACACGGTTTTGATGCAATTGCTGATAGAATTTACCGTTTTCCGCAGGTCAAATCACTTTATCTTATGAGTGGTGGTTATGATTTGAAAGTTTTGATTGAAGGTGACAATTTGAAGGATGTTGCCTTGTTTGTAAGTGAAAAACTTTCAACTTTGGAAGGTGTTCGTTCTACTAAGACAAATTTTGTCCTGAAAACATACAAAGAGAACGACATCGTTTATGTAGAAGACGAACGCGACCGCCGAGAGGGCGTTCAGGCTTAGTTTTTTAGCCATTTACGTTTAATGGAGATTTAAAATGAATACTAGAACAGATAAATTTTCTTCTTCGATGATGGAAATTCCACCGTCGGGAATCCGTAAGTTTTTTGAATTGTGCATTGGGCATGATGATATTATTTCGCTGGGGGTTGGGGAACCTGATTTTCCGACTCCGTGGGTAATTCGCGAAGAGGCTTTTTATCACCTTGAAAAAGGCCATACTTCTTACACTTCTAACTGGGGCTTGATTGAACTGCGGGAAGAAATTGCAAAATATTTGACCCGCTACAATTTGAATTATGACCCAAAAACTGAAATTCTCCCGACTGTTGGTGCTTCCGAAGGTTTGGATTTGGTTTTGCGGTCAATTTTGAACCCTGGTGACGAAATTATCGTGTGCGAACCTTGTTATGTTTCTTATCAGCCACTTTCGGCTTTGTGCGAAGCTAAGGTTATCCATCTTGATACGAGTGCAAACGGATTTTATCCTACTGCAGAGCAGATAGAAGCAGCTTGTAGTCCAAAAACTAAGGCTGTAATGTTCTGTTCACCAAGTAATCCTACTGGCCGCATTATTCCAGCTGATGAATTGGCAAAAATTGCGGAAGTTGTAAAAAAACATCAGATTTGGTGTTTGAGTGACGAAATCTACTGTGAACTTTTGTATGATGGCCATAAACACGTTTCAATCGGTCAATTTCCTGGCATGAAAGATTATGCCGTAATTTTCAACGGATTTTCTAAATCTTTTGCAATGACTGGCTGGCGTATTGGTTATATTGCCGCTCCTCATGATTTGCTGGTTCAGTGCTGCAAGCTTCACGCTTATACATCAATTTGTCCTCCAATTTTCAGTCAGTACGGGGCTACGGAAGGTTTAAAAAATGCCTGGGCTGATGTTGAAAAAATGCGGGTTAGCTATCAGCAGCGTCGTAATGTAATGTACAAAGCTTTTACTGATATGGGATTGCCTTGTAACGAGCCGGAAGGGGCTTTTTATATGTTCCCAGATATTCGTCCTACAGGAATGACCAGCGAAGAATTTGCTACTGAATTGATTCAAAAGCATAATGTTGCTGTTGTTCCTGGAACTTGTTTTGGTGCTGGTGGTGAAGGCTTTATCCGTTGTTGTTATGCTACTGATTTGAATAAAATCAAAGTTGCAATGGAAAGAATTGGCCAGATGGTTAGGGAAAAAACTGGCAAATAACGAAAGGGTTTTCAGATGATTTTTTCAGTTTTAATAGCTCTTGTTGTTGCGGCTGCACTTGTTGTAATCATCATACTTGTGAGAAGCAGCAAAAAAAGTGATAAATATCAGGATGTTTCGGAAAAGATTCAGAAAAAGGGAAAATCTGCAATCTTAAAAGAAGCAGAAAAAAAACTTGCCCACGATCCTCATAATGTTCAGGCTCTAGAGTTGATTGGTGATATTTATTTTAGCGAAAAAAACTGGGAAAAGACCTGGAATGTTTATAAAACCCTTTATGACATTTCGCCTGCCCACCCGGAAATCAATCAGGCAAGAACTGCTCTGCGAATGGGAATTGCCGCTTTCAATATGGGAAAGCAGGAAGAAGCTATTTCTTCTCTGATGATTTCCCTAAAAAAAGATACTGAAAATTTTGATTGTAATTTTTACCTTGGGCAGGCCCTTTTTAAGTCCGGAACTTATGACAAGGCGATTTTCTGTTTTAAAAAAGCCCGCATTATTCAGCCGGAAAATGTTGAAGTTTGCGGATATTTGGGAAAATGTCTTTTTAAAACATCAAAATACCGGGATTGTATTCCATTTTTGAAAAGGGTTTTGGACGAAAATCCTGATAATAAAGAATTGCTTTTTGATATGGCAATTGCCATGACAGAAATTGGGATGGGGGATAAGGCTCTCAAAATTTTTATCCACCTTAGGCCAGATCCTCAGTTTGGCCCTCAATCCTGCCTAGAAGCCGGAAAAATGCACGAACGTCTCAAGGATTTTTCGAACGCAGTAAAAGATTACGAAATTGCCCTTAAACTTCAAAATGTACCAGAACAGATTTTGCTCCAGATAAAATATCGGCTGGGAAATACCTACATCCAGATGAATGATATTTCAAAAGGGCTTGTTTATCTTAAGCAAATTCAGCTTGCAAAGCCTGGCTACAAAGATGTTGACCAGTTGGTTACTCGCTACTCGGAACTTAATCAGAATAAAAATTTGCAGACTTACCTTTTGTCGGGAACTAGTGATTTTGTTGCTCTTTGCCGTAAATTCATTTCAACTTTCTATAAAGATTCTTTTGTAAAGGTTGAAGATATTCAGGTGGCTTCTGAAACCGTAGAAATTGTTTGTGCAATTCAAAATCCTAAGTGGGAATCTAAGCAGATTTTCCGTTTTTACAGAACCCAGAATGTGATTGGTGATATTTACATTCGCGAATTTCATGGAAAAATCCGTGATTCAAAATGCGACCAGGGCTATTGTGTAACTTTGGGCTCATTTTCTGAATCTGCCCATAAATACACAGAAGGTCGCCCAATAGATTTAATCGAAAAAGACCAGCTTGTTAAAATCCTTAAAAAGATTAATATGTTCAACTAGTTTATGAATATTTGTTTATTTTCTCAGGAAGAAATCAATCAGCCTCTAAATATAAAAGATGAAAGGGGCCAGCATATTGTAAAAATCCTTCACAAAAAAGTGGGGGATACTTTTACCGCCGGAATTATCGGGGGACAAAGTGGGATTGCCACAATTACAGCCATTGATGATTTTATCCATTTTGATTTTGAAGGAACGGGCCAGGGAAAGCCCCTTACAACTCTCAGAATGATTATCGGTTTTCCTCGGCCTATTCAGCTTAAGCGGCTTTTGCGGGATATTGCGGCCCTGGGGGTAAAGGAAGTCCACCTTACAGGTACGGAACTTGGCGAAAAATCTTATATGCAATCTAACCTTGTGCAGCGGGGTTCTGCCTATAAAATGCTTTTGGATGGAAGTGTCCAGGCTGGTTCAACTCACGTGCCGAAACTTTTTCTTCATCAAAATCTTAAAGAATGTCTGGAAGAATGTGAATCTACAATTCATAAGGAACATTCCCACCACACTTTGCGACTGGCTTTGGATAATGTCAATCCAAAATGTTCTCTACGGCAGGCGATAGAAGATTTGCCGTGTACAAGATGTCTGAAACCTTGTGGCGAAGGAAATGCGGTTTTTGCGGCAATCGGGAGTGAACGTGGCTGGACTGACAGGGAACGCGGACTTTTGGAAGAATACGGCTACATTCGGTGTGGAATGGGGCAGAGAATTATGAGAACGGAAACGGCTGCTACGGTGGCAGGTTCTGTGATTTTGAATAGACTTGGATATTTGGAATAGAATTTTGAATAGGAATAAAAAATGACAAACGAGAAAATTAAAGAGATACTTTTGGATTTGGAATCTTGCCAGATAGATTTTTCTGTTATTCAGACTGGAAAAGAAAGCAAAAGGGTAAATGGATTTTATAAGCCGGATACTCACGAAATCTTTTTGCATAATCTGAATTTTAAAACTGATAATATGCTGGTTTACACGGCCGTTCACGAGTACACCCACCACCTTATCACTATCGAAAAACAGGAAAATGATCCTTCTTACGGGCGTGCCTGCAAGGTCCATACTCAGGAATTCTGGGCAAAATTTGGCAATCTTTTGGCACTGGCAGAAGAAAAAGGCTATTATTCGATTGGTTGGGAAAATAATCCTGAATTAAAAGAGTTGACTGAAGATATTAAAACCAATTATCTTGCGAAAAATGGCGAACTTATGCAGGAATTTGGCAAAAAACTGGCAAGAGCTTTTGATCTTTGTAAAGAAGCTGATATTCGTTATGAAGATTATATAGATCGCGTTCTTTGTCTGCCCCGTAATGCCGCCAAGGATATTCGCCGAGTAGGCGCTGTTGAGGTTAATCCTGCAATTGGATTTGACAATATGAAAGTTGTTGCTTCTGTAAAAAAGAAGGATGATAGGGCGGAAGTTGAAAAAGAATTTTTGCAGGGCGGGAAGAGTCCTTCAACCGTGCGTGAAATGATGAAGCAAAAATCAGCAGAAGCCAGGGGAACTGACCCAAAAACAAAACTTGAAAAAGAAAAATCTCGCCTGGAAAAAACAATTGCCCAGCTCACCCAGCGGCTTGAATACGTGGAGGAAAGCCTTGCAAGTTTGTAATCATCAGAAACTTTTAAAAAAGGCCTTTTTTTCGTTTTTTTTAACTGGGATTTTTGGTCAGGGCTTGTTTTGTCAGATGGTGTCTGCCCAAAATCTTGAAATGCCGACTATGCCGGAAATGCCAAGTATGCCGGATATGCCTTCGACTTCGGCTAGCGGTTCTTTTTACAGACCGACTTTTCCGACATCATCTTCCAGCAAAAAAACTGCGGATTCTACCACCGAGGCAAAATCTACCACTACAGAAACTCTGCTCACGGACGGCACTACCACAAGCGACCGTCTTGCTTCCTTTTTGACAGGCGATTCTTCGACCCTCACCGCTTCCGATATTTCATCTTTGTATGATGCAGGACTTTTTTCGGATATTTTGGGACTTGGTACGACTTCCAGTTCAAAATCCTCTTTATCTGGCACAAACGCTTTGCTGCAAGAAGTTTTGACTAGTCTGAACGAATTGAAAGATGAACAAAAAAAATCCTCCGCAGCGGAAAAAGAGGTTTTGCAAAATACCCAGACCGATTCTGAGACTTTCAAACAGCGGGAGCCTTCTATTCTCCGTTTTAAAATCAATGGATATAATATTGCTGATTCTTTAACCAAAGTTTTTTTCAGCCAGCCAGAAGCCGACGGTACTTTTTTGCTGACTGCCGACCGAAAATATTATTCAAATCAAAAAGCTATGACCGAAACTTTTTATATGTTGTTTGAAACTGTCAGTTCAAAAGGGACGACCGTTTCTTACAAAGTTCAGCCGGCCATTGTTCAAAATACCAAAAACGAAAATTCTTTTGTTTACAAGCTCATGAATCATCATAATTTGACGGCCGAAAAAACAGGAAATCTTGTTGTTATGCATTTGAATGATGATGATTTGACGGCGGATATTTTGCTGGATATTGATAAAAGGTAAAATTGCCGGGACCTTGTGATGGACTTTGCAAGGGTGGCGTAAACGTTGCAGGGCTTCATGCTGAACTTTACAAGGACACGAAAAAATTAATCGAGGAAAAAATGTCTTTACTTTCTGATGGTTTATTAAAATGCGGGATTCCTTCTGATTTGCTGGAAAATCTTGAAGCCAAAATGGAAACCTACATAGGTGAAATTTCGCTTTTCAATTCTGCATATAATTTGACAAATACCAGCGAACACGACGAATTAGTTACCCGCCATATTTTGGATTCGCTGGCGGCTTATCCTGTTATAAAAAATTTGATTGAGGAGATGGAAAAAGGCTCCCTTGAGCAGGATGTTGGTCACCGCCCGGCCCAATCCACACCTCAATCTGCAAATTACCCTAGGTCTGAAGCTACCCCATCCCTCCTACTCGCCGATATTGGCTCTGGGGGCGGACTTCCTGGCATTCCTCTTGCTGCCGCTTTTCCGCAGGTAAAATTCAACCTCGTTGAGCGAATGCAAAAACGTTGCAATTTTCTGGAAAACTGTATTGCCATTTTGGGCTTAAAAAATGTTGAAGTTATCTGTTCAGAAGCCGAAAAAATTCCTGAGCAAAAATACGATTTAATCACCTTCCGGGCTTTTCGTCCCCTTGATAAAGAAATGACAAAAACTTTGCTCAAAATGGTAAAAAATGGTGGTTTTTTGTGTGCCTACAAGGCAAAAATGGACTCCATCACTGAAGAAATGAATGGAATAAAAAATCTGGTTCCTGAATATAAAGTTGAAAAACTGACTGTTCCGGGGCTGGAAGATAGCGAGAGAAATCTTGTAATCATAAAGAAGTAAATAGCAACGACAGGTGGCACGTGGACGCCCTGTGTGGGTGAACATTGCGGGGCTGTCGCCAATGCGGAGTTTAATAGGAGAACAATATGTCTTTAAAAGAACTTTTTAATAAAAATGATGACAGAACACCTGCCCAGGTAGTCGTTCAAGATGTTATGAAAATCAAAAAAGGGGAGCGGGTTTTGATTATCGCAAATCCTGCCACTGCCGAAATTGCCCAGGACCTTTTTGCGGCCAGCAGTCAGGTTGCAGCCCTTCCGACACTTATGTTTCAGCCGGATAAAACGAGTTTTGACAACGCCAACGAAGAAGTTCTTGCTGCAATCGCCTCGAACCCTGATGTTTGTTTTTCCATTTCAAATATTAAACTCGGGAAAGACCCTAAGGGAAATGCAAATCCTTACAAGTCTGATGACGGCACAGAATATCACCATATTTTTGATTATCTGCTGGATGGCAAAAAAACTATGAGGGCTGCCTGGACGCCTGGAATTACCGTTGATATGATGCAGCGAACGGCCGGAATTGACTATCAAAAATTGCAGGACCGTTGTCTTGCCCTGGAAAAAAAGTTTAAAGGTGCGGTGAGCGTTCACGTTACAGCCCCTGGTGGAACTGATTTGCTGGTTCCAGTAAAAGGTCGTAATCTTCTTTTTGATAATGGTGATTTTTCTAAACCTGGTTCTGGCGGAAATATTCCTGCTGGTGAAGTTTTTATCAGTCCTTTGGTTGGTCAGTCTGAAGGAAAAATCGTTTATGATGGTTCTATGACTTTTAGTGATGGGGATTCAATTCTCGAAACTCCAATCACCTGTAATGTTGTAAAAGGTTTTGTGACCGAAATTACTGGAGGAGCGGAAGCCCGCCGACTTTTAAAAACAATCACCGAAGCCGAAATCAGGTCTGTTGTTTATGAAAAAGAGAAAAAACTGCCGGAGGGCCAGGGCTCTATTTACAAAAAAAATGCCAGAAATATCGGGGAACTTGGAATTGGGCTAAATCCTGCTGCCCGAATTACCGGAAATATGCTTGAGGATGAAAAAGCCTTTCACACCTGCCATTTTGCCATTGGTGAAAATTATGATAACGATGCTCCGAGCCTTATCCACCTTGACGGAGTTGTCAGAAATCCTACAATTGTTCTGCAGTATGAAGATGGTAGCCAGTGCGTAATTTTGGAAGATGGCGTTTTGAAAGAAGATGAGTAAAAAAGATAATTGAAGATGATTAATATGAAAAATGAGAAAATTGACCTGAAAAAAATTGTATTTTTTCTTTTTGTTTTGATTTTTGTAAAATTTGTGACTTCTGCTGCTTCTAAGGGAAAATCCTCTGCCGGGGGCGAAAATTCCGCTAGCCAAGCCCAAATCCAAAAACTGAACCGGGTTTTGGTCCAGATGACAGATGACTGCAAATCTGCCATTCCAAATGGCGACCCCAACGAATTTCTTGCCGACCTGCAAAAAGTTCTGGATTCTGAAAAAGATTTTTCTTCTGATGATTTAAGTCCCTTTTATCTTATCGATAAAAGTCACAAAGTTTCTGCTGATTACGAACCAAAAAATCTTATTCACCTAGAAAAAAATGACCTTTTTGCCATCAACAAAAATAATCTGAGCCTCCGCCCAGAAGCCTACCAGGCTCTCAAAACCCTAGCTACCGCCGCCAAAAAAGACGGAGTGACTTTGACCGTCAGTTCCACCTACCGGTCTTACCAATATCAGGATAATCTTTTTAAATACTGGGTTAGTGTGGACGGTCTGGAAGAAGCTGAGCGGGAATCTGCCCGACCGGGAACAAGCCAGCACCAGTTAGGATTTGCCCTGGATTTTGCCCCTGTTGACGATGCTTTTGCCCAAACTACCGCCGGAAAATGGGTTTACGAAAATGCAGCCAAATATGGCTGGAGTTTGAGTTTTCCGCAAGGTTACGAACCTGTCACCGGTTACCGCTGGGAAAGCTGGCATTTCCGCTATGTCGGAGTGGAAGCCGTAAAATTCCAGCAAAAATGGTTTAGCGACGTCCAGCAGTTTATGATTGAGTTTATTGACGCGTGGAAGAGTGAATAAAAGTGGTTTAGCGGTCGGTTAAATGGTAAAAAGTGGCCTTCACCGACCGCTAGAACAGGTTTTTTTTTCTGTCTACCCCTCTAATCTTTCCAAATCTCAGGCTGGATTTTTAGAGCGGCCAGAATTTCTGGTTTTTTAGTCTGGGTGATTGTGGTGTTTTTGCCCGTCCCTGGTGTGTCAATTTCACGTCCAGGAGTACCCATCGCCCTCCCCAGCGTGCCATTTTTCACCGCTCGAATCAACAAATTCTTTGGCGTATGTTCCATGTCAATAAATTCCAGCATCTGCACCTTGTAATTTTTTGACTCAAGCCACTGGCCCCGCAAAGAATCCGTCACCAGGGCGGAAAATTTTTCTCGGATAATTCCCCATTTCAAAAGCCCTTCAAATTCCGCCGGCAAATCGCCAATTTTTTCTTTTCCCAACTGCTGATTTACTTGGTGTTGGCAACATGGCACACTCAAAATCGCCTTGGCTGACTTTTCAACAGCGTATTTCAGGGCAAAATCGGTGGCAGTGTCGCAGGCGTGGAGGGTAATCACAATATCCGGCTCATCTTTTCCAGAATAATCAGAAATATTTCCCGTATGAAAAATCAAATTTTTCAAGCCCAGGCGGGAAGTCATCTCGTTGCAATAATTTATCACGTCCTCTTTTAAGTCTAGACCTTCAATCTGGCAGGGGATTTTTTTAATTTCCGTCAAAAAATAGTGAACCGCGAAAGTCAGATAAGACTTTCCGCAGCCAAAATCTACGACCCGGACAGGATTTTCTTCCGCCTCACCATTTGCCTTTTTAAGGGCCAGAACGGCCGGTAAAATATCATTCAAAAATTCCAAAAAACGGTTAATTTGCCGGAATTTGTCGTATTTTGCCTTTATCACTTTGCCTTCCGGCGTCATCACTCCCAGCAAAACCAAAAAAGGCACGCTGACGCCTTCCTGCAAGAGGTAATTTTTTTTCTCAGGCAAATATCTAAGTTCTTGCTGAATAGAAATCTCTGCCGGCTTTACAATAGGCCGGGCAATTTTTGTAATTTTGCCCTTTTTGTTTGCCATTATCGTAATTTCCTGGCTGTCGGTCCTTTTTACACAGTTTTTAAAAGTTTTACCAGCATGTTTTTGCAAAAAATCGGCCGCTTCATCTTCTGTAAAATGCTTATGAAAAACCTGGGTTTTTGTGAACATTTCGACAAAATATCCGCTTCCATTTGCAGAATTTTCTATTTTAATTTTGATTTTTTCGTAGGCTTTGCCCAGTTCTTTTTCAACTTCCGACGTAGCTTTTGATAAAGTTGCACTTATTAACATATAGCCACAGTATACTATTTTTCCCAAAAATGATATATTAGAGGTTATGGGAAAGTCTATTGTATTTGTAAATCAGAAGGGTGGGGTTGGAAAAACCACTTCTGCAATTAATATTGGTGCTTATATCGCACTTGCCGGAAAAAAAGTCCTTTTGGTGGATTTTGACTCTCAAGGAAATATGTCTTCCGGTGTTGGGGTTTCAAAAGAAAAACCTACAGTTTATGAATTGCTGGCAGGTCAGATTGAAGCAGAAAAATGTGTAAAACATACTACAGTCGAAAGATTGGATACAATTTCGGCTTCTATAGATTTGTCTGGGGTTGATATAGAACTTGCCGACCAGGAAGACCGGGAATTCTATCTTAGAAATGCCCTTGAACCTTTAAAAGCTATTTATGATTATATTTTGATAGACTGTCCTCCATCACTTGGGCTTTTGACCTTGAATGGCCTGGCTGCTGCCGATTCAGTTTTGGTTCCAATGCAGTGTGAATATTTTGCCCTGGAAGGAATTACACTTTTGCTCCAGACTGTTCAAAAGGTTCAAAAAGGAATTAATCCAAATTTAAAGATTGGTGGGATTTTCTTTACTATGTATGATTCCCGCACTCGTCTTGCTCAAGACGTTGTTATGCAGGTTAAATCTTATTTCAAAGATGTAGTTTTCAATACAATTATTCCTAGAAATGTCAGGCTTTCTGAAGCTCCATCTCACGGACTCCCTATTTGTAAATATGACCCAGAATGTGTGGGAGCTCGTAGTTACGCAAAACTTGCAGAAGAGGTGATTCGTCGTGGCTAAAAATGCATTAGGAAAAGGGCTTGGCGCACTTTTGGGTGATAACGCCGCAGCCTCAGAAGAAGTGGCTTTGGCAACAGGTACAAAAAAAACTGATAAAAGAAATTTGCCTGCTGTAATTACAACAGAAGAAGATGGAAGCCTTTGGATTGATCCTCAGTTGCTCCGTCCAAATCCAAAACAACCCCGCGTTGAATTTGATCAGAAACGCCTGGACGAACTTTGTGAATCAATTAAAGTAAATGGAATTCTCCAGCCAATTATTATAGAAGATGCTGGAGATGGCACTTTTTATATCATCGCTGGTGAACGCCGTACCCGTGCCGCTAAAATGGCAGGGCTCACAAAAGTTCCAGTTCAGCTTAGAAAATTCGATGAGCAGCAAAAACTTGAAATGGCCCTTATCGAAAATATTCAGCGTGCAGATTTAAATCCAATAGAAGAAGCAACTGCCTATTACAATTTAATTCAGATGGGCGATTTGAACCAGGAAGAAGTTGCAAAACGTGTCGGCAAGGCTCGTGCCACAGTTGCAAATGCAATCCGTTTGTTAAAACTTCCGGAAGATATTCAGAAGGCCCTTTCTGGCGGACAAATTACGTCAGGTCACGCTAGAGCCCTACTTATGGTAAAAAATGACGCCGATATGCGGGTTATGTTCGGAAAAATCGTAGGAAATGGCCTTTCTGTTCGCGAAGCAGAAGCCCTGGCCGACGAATACAACGGTGGTGCTCGTGCTGCCAAAAAAGCAAAAGAGGAAAAAGCTAAACCTAAAAAAGATGCAGATGTTCTGAAATTTGAACAGGAACTTCGCAATATTTTTGGTACAAGAGATGTAAATCTCAAAGGGGACATTAATAAAGGTTCAATCGTGATTGGTTTTGACAGCCGAAAAGATTTTGACCGTATTTATGATGTTTTGATGAGTAAAAAATAAGACCGTATGGTCATGCTGAAAGCGTTTCAGCATCTCATGAGATCCCGGAACAAGTCCGGGATGACGTTAGAAGCCGGAAGCCAAGAAAGTTGGTTTTCGGCTTTTTTTTATGGAGGTTTGGGCTTTGCGGTAGGCTATGGAGCAGCTGCGAAGGCAGTTTCAACTGCCGAAGCAGAACAAAAAAGGCTCACTATTTGTGAGCCTTTTTTGTTTGAGGGTTACCGAACTGCGGAACAGCCGACGGCGGGCGGAATGAGCGAAGCGAATGGAGCCTGCCGGACCGCCCTAAAAATCCTAGCCAACATTTTTAAAGTTGACTATATTTATTTTTAGTAGTATATTTATTTTAGTTGGCTAGTTATGAAAAATGTTAGCCAACATAGGAGGCGGATATGTGTAGAGCGTCGATTTATGAGGCAAGGAATAATCTTTCTAATTTGGTTAAAATTGCGGAGGGGGGCGAGCCGGTGGAATTGACCCGGTATGATAAGCCGGTGGCGGTTTTGATTAGTTATGAGGAGTATGAGACTAAGGATAAAAAGTCAGATTTTCTAGAAAGTTTGAAAGAATTGAAAGAAAAATATAAAGATGTTCTTGATAATGAAGGAATTCCTGAAATGCCTAAAATTTATCTAGATCCAAATAGAGTTATTTTTGAAGAATAAAAGGAGGCGAAAATGAAGAAGGTTTATCTTTTGGATACAAATGTGGTTTCGGAATTTTCAAAAGAAGTTCCTAGTCAAAGAGTTCTGGAAATTTTTAATGAAAGACGTAAGCTCTGTGCTATTTCTGCTACGACGTGGCAAGAAATGATTTATGGACTTTCAAGGATGCCAGAGGGAAGACGAAAAAGATATATAGAAGAATGTATTCAAACTTGTGCTAATGAGTTTGAAATCCTTCCATACGATGATTTTGCGGCGAAAATTTGTGGAAATTTATTTGCAAAAGCGGAACAAAATGGGAAAAAATTGCCGATTTTGGACTGCCAAATTGCGGCAACGGCTATTGCAAATGGAATGGTTTTGGTTACTCGCAATGTTTCGGATTTTGATGAAGCGGTGGAAAATTCTTTTTTGAGGGTCGAAAACTGGTTTTCGGAGTGAGAGTT
>CAZGDL010000022.1:16930-19446 GCA_964525075.1 uncultured Treponema sp. | reverse complement strand
GGCAACAAGTTGCCGTTACATTCTCATTAAAAAACTTAAATCCTATTAAAGTTCATATTGACAATTGGCCCAAAATCCGGTTACTATTGTCCAATAATTATGAAATCTATGAATACAAACACATTTGCATTCTTCTCTTTTGAGGCTTTCTCCTTTTATTACTATAAAAATGGGAACGCCCGATAAAGCGTAGGCTGGCAGATTGCTTGTAGATTAAACTGAATGTTTAGATACAAAAAACGGTTCTATTCTTTATCGAATGGAACCGTTTTTTTTTGCAGGAGATTATGATGACAGAACTGGAAGAAGCTCGCAGTAAAATCAATGAGATTGACGAAAAAATGGCCCAACTTTTTGAAGACCGCATGAATCTTGTTGTTCAGGTTGCAAATTACAAAAAAAAGAACGGTATTCAGGTTTTTGACTCGACCCGCGAAAAACAGGTGATTGACCGTTGCGTTCAGTTTATCAAAAATATTGACCTGCAACCTTATTATGTTCAGTTTATTCAGGGACTGATGGATATTTCCAAAAAATATCAACATAAACTTTTGGAAGGGGCAAAAATTGCTTACAGCGGGATTGAAGGGGCTTTTGCAAATATTGCGGCAAAAAAAATCTTCCCAGACGGCGTTTTAATCCCTTATGCCGATTTTGCGTCGGCCTACCAGGCGGTCGAAAACGGCCAGTGTGATTTGGCTGTCCTTCCAATCGAAAATTCTTTTGCTGGAGAAGTTGGCCAGGTTAATGATTTGATGTTCACCGGAAAACTTTATGTAAATGGTATTTACGGTCTTCCTGTCACTCAAAATCTTCTGGCAGTAAAAGGGGCAAATCTTTCTGATATTAAAACTGTAATCAGTCATCCTCAGGCTTTGGATCAGTGTGCAAAATATATCAGCGACCATGGTTGGGAAATTAAGACGGCTAACAATACTGCTCGGGCTGCTAAACAAGTTGCAGACCTTGGCGACAAGTCTTTGGCTGCAATCGCTAGTGCCGAAACTGCTGATTTGTATGATTTGCAGGTTTTAGCTCCAAATATTAACGAAAATTCGACAAATACGACCCGTTTTGCGGTTTTTTCAAAGGTGAAGGAAGAAATTGTCAATGCGGAGGATTTTAGTACCTTTATCATGATGTTTGTTGTAAAAAATGAGTCTGGTTCGCTGGTAAAAGTTTTGAATATTATTTCGGAATTTGGTTTTAATATGAGGGTTGTCCGAAGTCGTCCGCTAAAGGATTCTCAGTGGGAATATTATTTTTATGTGGAGGCGGAAGGCAAACTTTCGTCGGCAGAAACGCAGAAAATGTTGGATAAAGTGTCGGAAAAATGCCAGATGCTGAAGGTTTTGGGGTCCTATACTTTGAATAAGAAGTTGTAAGAGTACGGCTCTGGGATGGGGATTTGCCTGGGTGGTGGTGAAATCCTCTGGGGGCGGTAAATCTCCTTGGACGTCAGTTTTTTTTTGATAGAGGTGTGAAAAATGATAATTCCTGTAAATTTAGGCGAAAAATCTTATGATGTAGTGATTGAAAAAGGTGTTTTTGCTCGTGCTGAAAAAGAACTTAAACTTGACCGTCGGGTTTTGATTGTTTCTGATGACGGCGTTCCCTCTCAATACGCAAAATCTCTGGCCGAAAAATGTAAATTCCCTGTCATTTCTGTGATAAAAAGTGGCGAAAATCACAAAAATCTTGAAACTATGCAGGAACTTTTTCAGCTGATGATAGACAACAATTTTACCCGAAAAGATTGCGTCGTTGCGGTTGGAGGGGGCATGGTTGGCGATTTGTGCGGTTTTACCGCCGCCTGTTATATGCGTGGAATTGATTTTTACAATATTCCGACTACGGTTTTGTCGGCTGTGGATTCATCGGTTGGGGGAAAAACTGCCGTAAATTTTGGCAATGTAAAAAATATCATTGGCTCTTTCTGGCAGCCAAAAAAAGTTTTGATTGATGTTGATTTGCTCAAAACTCTGCCTGCCCGCCAGGTTTCAAACGGTCTGGCAGAAGCTTTAAAAATGGCCCTGACTTTTGACAATTCTCTTGTGGAAGTTTTTCAGAATGGCAATCCTTTTGACCCTGTTGAAATGGAAAAAATCATACAAAGGTCGGTGCAGCTCAAGGCAAATGTTGTTGAACAGGATGAAAAAGAAGCCGGTCTTCGAAAAGTTTTGAATTTTGGCCACACGATTGGACATGGAATTGAAATCACGTCGGGTGGGCAGCTTTATCACGGTGAATGTGTTGGGCTTGGAATGATTTGTCTTTGTTCAGAAAAGGTTCGCAATCTTCTTATCCCGATTTTGAAAAAGCTCAATCTTCCTGTAAGTTATAAAGTTGATGTTGAAAAAGCCTGCCAGGCAATAAAACACGACAAAAAAGCCAGCGAAAATGCAATTTCTACGATTCACGTAAATCAGCCGGGAACTTTTGAAGTGCAGGATATGACGCTGGATCAGCTGAAAGAAAGGCTGGCCCTGGTGGTGGAAAAATAATTTGCTGGGAGA
>CAZGDL010000022.1:7855-16830 GCA_964525075.1 uncultured Treponema sp. | reverse complement strand
TAGAGGAGGTGTGATATGAAAAATTCACTTGGAGAAAATCTTACAGTTACGATTTTTGGCGAAAGTCATGGGCCTTACATTGGTGTGGTTTTGGACGGCCTAGCACCAGGAATTCCTGTTAACAAGGATTTTATCAATCATCAGCTGGATTTGCGTCGGCCTGCTGGAAAAATTTCTACAGCCCGCGTCGAAAAAGATCAATATATTTTTGCTTCTGGCGTTTTTAATGACAAAACAACCGGCACTCCTCTCACAATCCTCATTCCAAATACAGTTCAGCATAGCAAAGATTACGAAAAAACTGCCATGTTGCCTCGTCCTGGTCACGCCGACTATACCGCAAACGTAAAATATCACGGTTTTCAGGATTATCGCGGGGGCGGACATTTTTCTGGTCGCCTTACAGCTGCCCTGGTGGCTGCCGGTGGCCTTGTAATCCCGGAACTTGCCAAAAAAGGTGTGAAAATTGCCAGTCATATTCAGTCTTTTGGTGGCATTAAAGATCGCGATTTTCAAGATTATGATGATGATATTGAGGCTCTAAATCAGACAAATTTTGCCGTTTTGGATTCTGAAAAAGCCAGGCAAATGAAAGAAAAGGCTGAAGCCGTTGCGGCGGAAGGGGACAGCCTGGGTGGGGTTCTGGAAACTTTGGTGACTGGACTTCCTGCCGGCCTTGGGGAGCCTTGGTTTGGAACTTTGGAAGGCCTGCTTTCTTGTGCTTTGTTCAGTGTGCCGGCAGTAAAAGGCGTGCAATTTGGGGCGGGATTTGACCTGGTTGACGGTCTTGGAAGCCAGTTTAATGACCAGTTTAAAATGGAAGGTGGTAAAATCATCACAAAAACCAACAACAATGGCGGAATTAATGGTGGAATTTCTAACGGTATGCCGATTATTTTCCGATGTGCGGTAAAGCCAACTCCTTCTATATATAAGCAGCAAAATACTGTTGATATGGCAAAAAAAATTGACGCGACCCTGCAAATTGAGGGGCGACATGATCCTGCAATTATTCATCGGGCGAGGGTTGTGGTGGATAGCGTGACGGCTTTGGTTTTGTATGATGTGATGGCCGGTCGTTATGGCACGGATTTTTTCGGGGATGCCGGTTCGGGGGCGAAGATTGGCACTGGTGGGGAGATTCTGAAACAAGTTCAGAATGACGAACTTTGCGGGCAGAACGATGGACGTTCTAGACACGGTAATGATGACTGCGGGCAGGGGGATTTTGACTCTCCGGACGGGTCGGAATTTTCACCAAGCCATGGGAGCGAATGGTTATGAAATATGGACTCATTGGTGAACATTTAGGTCACTCATTTTCAAAAGATATTCACAATATGATAGGCAACTATCAGTATGAACTAAAAGAAATCCCTCCTGCTGACCTGGACGCCTTTATGCAGGCCCGTGATTTTTTGGGAATCAACGTGACAATCCCTTACAAGCAGGCAGTAATCCCTTACCTTGATTATATTGATGATGCCGCCAAAATGATTGGGGCTGTAAATACGATTGTTAAAAAAAATGGAAAACTCTACGGTTACAACACCGATTTTTACGGAATGAAATCCCTGCTGGAAAAAATGGGACTTGACGTAAAAGGTAAAAATGTCCTGATTTTGGGAAATGGCGGGACGAGTAAAACGGCTCTGGCTCTGGTTCAAAGTTTGGGCTGCGGGACAGTGGCAAAGGTTAGCCGTCACCCGGAAGTTGGAGGTAAAATCCCAATCATCAGCTATGAAGAGGCGGAAAAACGGACTGAAACTAACATCATCATAAATACCACCCCTTGCGGAATGTTCCCAAAAACCGACGCCCAGCCAATTTGCTTGGACAATTTTCCTAAATTGGAAGGGGTTTTGGACGCAATTTACAATCCTAATTGCACAAATCTGATTTTGGATGCTAAAAAACGCGGGCTCAAGGCTGAAGGCGGACTTTTTATGCTGGTGGGCCAGGCAATCAAGGCGGCGGAATTCTTTTTTGAAAAACCTGTCGGGGCTGAAAAAGCCGACCAGATTTTTAAAGCAATCCTTGGCCGTAAAGAAAATATCGTTTTGATTGGAATGCCGGCTAGCGGAAAAACTACGGTCGGCAGGCAGATTGCAAAACTTTTGGGGCGTCAGCTGATTGATTCTGATGCGGAAATCGTGAAGAAACAGGGGTGCGAAATTTCGGAGATTTTTACAAAAGAGGGCGAAGAATATTTTAGGAAGATTGAAGCCCAGGAAATTGCGGAACTTTCCGAAAAGAACGGTTGTGTCATTTCTACCGGCGGTGGGGTAATTCTCAATCCTCAAAATGTCCACAATCTGAAAAAAAATGGACGGATTTATTTTATAAATCGACCTTTGCAGGAACTCTTGCCGACTGCGGATCGGCCGACTGCCAACAGTTCTGAAAAAATTAAGGCTCTGTTTGAAAGTCGTTTTCCACTTTACAAGGCTGCAGCGGATTTTGTCGTGACTGGTGGAATTGGGCCTAGAAAAATCGCCCTGGAGATTATAAAAAATGCTGGCCTGGAAGGTGATATTTTGCCTTCTGGTGATATTTCTGGTGGTGATAGTGGTGATAAAGGTAATAATGGTGATATTGCGGTTTTTGAAAAAAGCCTAGCAAAAGGGCAGATTTCCGCTCCGCCATCAAAAAGCCTTGCCCACCGGTCGCTGATTTGCGGGGCCCTGGCAGAGGGCGAAAGCACCATCACAAATGTGGATTTTTCGGAAGATATTCTGGCGACTTTGGATTGTCTGAAAACGTTGGGTGCCAAAGTTCAGGTGGAAGGTAATTCGGTAAAGATTTGTGGGATTGGAAATGTCGCCGGGTGTAGTGGGGAAATGAACGTCCCTCAAGGCAAATCCGGGAGTGGTGTGAAAACGTCCAACTTACAGGGCGAATCCCTGGTTGGTGGCAAAATCCCCGACGCCCAGGGCGAATCCTCCGCTGGTGAAAAACTTGTTTTTAACTGCCGGGAGAGCGGATCAACCCTCCGCTTTTTTATCCCCCTTGCAATCCACTTTGCCCAAAAATCCGAATTCCACGGTTCAAAAGTGCTGATGACAAGGCCGCAAACAATCTACGAGGATTTGTGTTCAAAAAATGGAATTACCTTTGAACGCGGCCAGGAAAAAATCATCATAAATACAAATGGCAAAAAACTCGAAGCTGGAAATTACACTCTGGCGGGAAATATTTCCAGTCAGTTTATCACCGGGCTTTTGTTTATCCTGCCTTTGCTCCAGGGTGATAGCAGACTCAACCTTATCCCGCCGGTCGAAAGTCGGCCTTACATTGATTTGACCTTGCAGGCTATGGCGGATTTTGGCGTAAAAGCCCAGTGGTTGGACCAAAATACTTTGGCGGTAAAAGGCAATCAAAAATACAAAAACCGAGAAATTGCGGTGGAAGGCGATTATTCTAACGCTGCTTTTCTGGATGTTTTTAATACTTTGGGCGGTGCGGTTCAAGTTAATGGACTTTACGACCACAGTTTGCAGGGCGACCGAGTTTATCGGCAAATGTTTGAACAACTTGTAAAAACTTGCCCGACTTTGGATATTTCGGATTGTCCCGATTTGGGACCGGTTTTGTTTGCGGTGGCGGCAAGTCATAATGGCGGTATTTTTACCGGGACAAAACGCCTGGCAATCAAAGAAAGTGACCGGGGAAAAATCATGTGCCAGGAACTGGTAAAATTCGGGATAAAAAGTCACTGGTCAGAAAATCAGATTGTCATAGAAAAAGGGGAGTTGAAAAAGCCGGAAGAAATAATCCGCGGTCATAATGACCACAGAATTGTTATGGCTTTATCAACTTTGCTAGCGGTTACGGGCGGTGAGATTGACGACGCCCACGCCGTGAAAAAAAGTTTTCCGGGCTATTTTGATGTAATCAGAAAACTGGGAATTAAGGTAGAAAACAAAGGTAGAAAATAAATAAAAAGAGGTGTGATATGAATATGGATTTTGAACGAAAACTGGCAATTCCTGCTGAAGTAAAAGAGGAATTTCCTATAACTGGAAAAGTCAGCAAAATTGTTGAAAAAAAGCGGGCAGAAGTGAAGGCTGTTTTTGAAGGGCGGCTGGATAAATTGCTTTTGATAATTGGGCCTTGCTCTGCCGACAACGAAGATGCAGTTTTGGATTATATGACCCGGCTGGCAAAAGTGCAGGAAAAAGTTCAGGATAAAATCCTCATGGTTCCCCGAATTTATACAAATAAACCGCGAACCACTGGCGACGGCTACAAGGGAATGCTCCATCAGCCTGATCCAAATGCAAAACCAGATTTGTACAAAGGTCTGATTGCGACTCGTCATATGCACATGAGGGCAGTTTCGGAAACAGGTTTTGTTTTTGCTGATGAAATGCTTTATCCGGATAATTATCAGTATCTTGATGATTTGCTGGGCTACGTTGCAGTTGGAGCTCGTTCTGTCGAAAATCAGGAACACCGCCTTGTTTCTAGCGGAATTGAAGTGCCGGTTGGAATGAAAAATCCTACATCTGGCGACTATGCCGTTATGATGAATGCGATTCATGCGGCCCAACACCAGCACACTTTTATTTACCGAGGTTGGGAAGTTCACTCTGAAGGAAATCCGGACACCCACGCAATTCTCCGCGGTTCTACAAATAAACACGGAAATAATCAGCAAAACTACCACTACGAAGATTTGCTCCGCCTGTGTGATGCCTACGATGAACGCGAACTCAAAAATCCGGCTTGTATTGTTGATACAAACCATTCAAATTCAAGAAAAAATCCTTTTGAACAGCCAAGAATTGTTATGGACGTTTTGAATTCTTGTGCCCACAACGACAGAATCAAAAAACTTGTAAAAGGATTTATGATTGAAAGTTATATTGAGGATGGTTCTCAGAAAATTGGCGAAGGCTACTACGGAAAATCTATCACCGACCCTTGTTTGGGCTGGGAAAAGTCAGAAAAACTGATTTATGATATTGCAGAAAAGCTCTAGGGGAATGGGGATTTGCCTAAAAGGAACGTCATGCTGAACTTGTTTCAGCATCTCAATTGTGGCAGGTGGGGCTGCTTTGAAAAAAGAGGATTTTTATGGCTAAACGCTGTGTGATAATTGGGGCTGCGACAATTTTGAACTATGACAGGGTAAAATCCTACCTCCGCCCTGATGATTTTTTCATTTTTTGTGACGGAGGATTGAATCACGCCGAAAAACTTGGGGTAAAGCCCGATTTGATTGTTGGCGATTTTGACTCCCACATCCGCCCCCGAACGTCAACGGAAATTATCCAACTGCCCCGCGAAAAAGACGACACGGACTCGTTTTTTGCCTGTAAAGAAGGCGTCCGCCGGGGATTTTCCGATTTTCTTTTGATTGGAATGTTGGGCCAGCGTTTTGACCACTCCCTGGTGAATATTTCTATCCTCCTTTATCTGAAAAAACTGGGAAAACAGGCTCTTTTGCTGGATGATTATTCCGAAATGGAGATTTTATCCTCAGAAGTGCTAAAAATCCCGGAAAAATTTGCCTATTTTTCACTTCTTTGCATTGCCGGAGATGTTTCTGGCGTGAATATCAAAAATGCAAAATATCCTCTGGAAAATGGAAGCATAAAAAGTGATTTTCAATATGCCTGCAGCAACGAAGTTCTCCCTGGAAAAACTGCGGAAGTGTCTGTGGAAAATGGCTGGCTGCTTTTGGTGAAAGTTTTCTGATAACTTGCCGATAATCCTTTTATGAAAAAGAATACAAAACAAAAAATCAAAAATACTAACAAGGTTCAGGCAAAAAAGAACCGTAAAGCAATCATCATAGGCCTTATAGCTCTTGTGATTTTGATTGCAGGAATTTGGACAGGGTTTTATATCAGAAAAAAGATTAATGATAGGACTGTCCGTATCGCTTTTTATGGACTTTCTGACGAATACGTAAATTTACTAAAAGAATACATTCCTCAGGAAGAAGAAGTTATTTTAAAGTATGATGTGATTGCCCCTGGTGCTATGGATCTTTCCATCATCACAAGAAAGTACGATATGCTTTTTACCTGGAAGGGCGAAGTTACGGATTCTCTGGCTGGCGGAATTGAAAGTATTCCTGGAAAAATCTTGGACAATATTCCAACATCCCTCCGCGACAAAAAATGTCTGCCAATTCTTTTGGACCATTATGAGTTTGATATTTATAAACCGACCATGGAAAAAACGGGCATCAATCCTTCCGAAAATTTTACTCAGCTTACAAATTATCTTAGTGCAGCCAAAGATTATGTTTTTTCTCCATTTTTTACGAATGGTGGTGATGATAGAACTTTGCTGGCTTTTATTGGCGTTCTTACAGAAGCAATGGGCGGGCTCAAGGCTTACAACAATTTGATTGAGGCTATGAAACCAGCCCAGTCACTTTCTGATTTTATTGATGTAGAACTGGCAGATTTGTCTGGCGAAAAATTGACAGTCCGCTATATTTTGGAAATGTTGAAGACCTGGCCGGCCGAAGGAATTACCCACCCTCAGTGGTATCGGGGCAATTTTAATGATTTGCAGACTTTTGCCGAGGATAATCAGCTTGCAGGATTTTTTACAAGTCTTTCTCAGCACCGCACGATGAAGTATTCGATTGTCAGCAATTTTGAAACAATCCGCATGCCTAGTCTTTCTTATAATGTTGATCACGCCCTGATTGCTCCTGCAATTTCCGGCCTCCTTATCACAGACAATTCAAATTCCAAAAAAATTCTAGCAACTTTAATTTCTGAGGATGTTCAGGATGCCCTTTCGACAAAAACAATGCTGGCTCCAGTTCATTACCGGGCCGCTGCCTACGACATTCAGGCTGATGATGTTCGTTACTGGGCTGCATCTTGTGCCGGCGGTCCTCTTTCAGACCTTTACTTGGCAGTTTATCAACGCCAACCAGAAAAATTTGCAGAAATGGCAAACGAAATCAGGGCGTATATAAAGTAAAGGGGAAGCCTGGACGGTTATAAAAAAATCCCCTGGTTGGTAGGGGATTTTTTTGTAACAATTTTTATTTTTTTAGTAGGTTTTAGCCACGACGTTGCGTTTTACTTTTTGCGAAGTGGTCATTTCCAGTGGCTCTTTTAGCAAGGTAATTTTTGAGATTTGAGAGTAGCTTTGGAAATTTTTGTTTACTTTGGCTACATCTTTTTTGATTTCTTCCATAACTTCGTCCTGAACAAACTGATTGCTTCGTTCGCAACCAAGTCTTTCGTACAAAGCATCACTTGGATAAATCAGGGCTTCTATCAATTCTGAAGTTTTATCATCTTCAGGATGATAACCGCGGACTGTTACCTGCTGAACATCATTAATCAGCTGGAAAGAATCTTCAATTTCTTCCGGATAAACGTTTTTACCGCCGTTTGTGACAATCAGGTTTTTAGCACGGCCACAAAGCATTACGTAAAGTTCTTTATCCATCCAGCCTAAATCACCAGTTTTCAGATAGCCGTCTTCTGTGAACATTGCCTTTGTTTCTTCCGGCATTTCGTAGTAGCCCTGCATTACCATTGGGCCTTTTACTACAATTTCGCCGACATTCTGTAAACCCTTATTTGTGAGGGTCATTTCGCCATTTATGATTTTGATGTCTTCATAAGGGGCAAAAGAACGGCCTACACTTTCAATTTTGAAGTGTTCCAGAGGGTTCAAGGTGATGATTGGGGATGTTTCTGTAAGTCCGTATCCCTGGATAAAATCTATACCCATGGCGTTGTACTGTTTAAAAACGCTGGAAGCCAATGGCCCACCACCGCAAATTGCAACTCGCAGGGTGTAAATATTTGCCTGCTGCAAAACTGATTTGAAAAGTGTTTTACCAACATTTTTACCTGTAAGTTTTTTGACAAAGAATGAAATACCGCGGAGTATGGCAATTGCACCGGAAACAATCGGACCTTTTGCTTTAATCCCATTTCTGATTCCGAACAAAAGTTTGTTGTAGAGCAAAGGAACTCCCAACATGATAGAAATTTTTCCTTCTTTCAGTTCTTTCATCAGCTTTGAAACGGCAAGGCTTTTTCCAAATACGATTTCGGCACCAGTTTCTACAGGGACAATAAATGCGGCCTGCATTGTGTATGCGTGATGGATTGGGAGCAGGGCGTAGAAAACATCTGTCGGATAAATTGTAAGATTTGTCTGGGCAATAAATCCGTCTGCAATCAGGTTTTTATGACTGAGCATTACACCCTTTGGCTTGCCCGTAGTTCCAGAAGTAAAAAGAATTGCCGCTGTGTCATTTTCTTCGACTGGAGGGTTTGGCTCAACTTTGTCAGCCTTTAAATTGTAAACGTAATTTTCGGGATTTGCAGGGTTCAAGGATTTGATGATTAAATCCGGGAAATTTTTTGAATAAAGCGGAGCTTTTTCATCATCACAAAAAACAATTTTAGGTTTTGCTGTATTTACGATGTTTACAACTTCAGCTTCGTGCAATCCGTTATCGACAGGGACAATCACACCACTTGCAAAAAATGTTGCATGGTAAACCAAGGCCCATTCTGGGGAGTTTTTTCCCATAACTGCAACTCGGTCACCTTTTTGAATGCCGTTTGCAACCAGCCAGTTGCCCAAAGTTTCAGCTTTTGCCAGAACTTCCGAAAAAGTCAAAGTCGTTTTTGAATCACCAGGACCGTCAAAAACTGTAAAAAATGGTCTGTCACCATGCCTTTTAGTTTGAATTTTTAACATTTCAGGGAATGTTGGCCATTCGCCCTTAAAATCTTTTCCTCTGAATTCTTCGAGGTAAGCCCAAGGAATTCGTTTTTCTAGTTTTGCCATTTTATTTCCTCTTATTTTCAAATATTTTACTTTTACAAAGAACCGAAAAGAAGTGATAAAATTATACAACTAAATATTAAAAAATAGATAAAAAACAAGAAAAAACAGGAATGTTTATTGTAAAAACTAACGAAAATATATTTATGCAGATAGAAAAACAGATAGAAAAACCATCAAAACAA
>CAZGDL010000022.1:0-7755 GCA_964525075.1 uncultured Treponema sp. | reverse complement strand
TGGCAAAAAGAACTTTGTCTTTGCTCCTTATTTTATTTTCGGTTTGTAGTCTAAAACTTTGTGCCGAAGATTCTTCTCCAGCCCAGGCCCAGGTAAAACGCGAAAAATTTGTTGCCGAAGCCAAAAAATATGTTGGCACGCCTTACCAGTTGGGAGCGGTTGGTCCAGATAAATTTGATTGCTCCGGCTTGGTTTATTTTGTTGCCCGCGAGGCGATTGGCGTTCAGCTGCCAAGAACGTCGAAGGCCCTTTACAGTTATTGCAAAATTGTTCCAGATAGCAAAAAAGAAGTAGGGGATTTGCTCTTTTTTAAGACAAATTCTTCTGCAGCGGTAACCCACGTTGGAATTTACATAGGAAATAATCAGTTTATTTCTGCAATCAGTGATGGGCCGAATGTTGGGGTGATAATTTCGTCCCTAAATCAGCCTTACTGGAAGCCAAAATACGTTGCTTGCGGGCAGTTTTTAAAGCCTGGAACCGGTGGTGACACAGGTAGTGCAGGTGGTGCGAGTGGTGAAAATTTTGATGATGGCGACACTGGCGGCCAAGTTGCCACAAGTGGTAAGAGGACTGGTGATGGCAAAGCGGAAAATTCCAATTCAAATCCGGCTGAAAAAAAAGTTAGTTCTTTCAAAGGCTCTTCTTTTTACAAACCAGACGCCTCGGTTTTAGATGCTCTCACCATGGACGCTGCATTATTTGTGGGCTGGTCTTTGATTTCGCCAAATGAATTTATGCTCAAATGGCGGGGTGTAGATTTTCAGTCAAATGTTAGATTTTCAAAATGGTTTTTGGAACCTGGTCTGGGATTTTCTTTGAAATACAACCACGGGCTGGGGCTTTTTCAGCTGCCGATTTTGTTTTCTGCGACCGTGAACGATTATTTGAGATTTTACGCTGGCCCGGTTTTTTCTTTCGGGGACGCCACCATGGTAAATTCTGATAAAAAAATCAGTCCGTCGGTTTTTCCTGGCATTTTGGGCATTTCACTTTCGACGCCAAGTTTTAACGTTAGTAAGGCAAAGGTTCAGGTGGTGCAAGATATAAGTTACACGGTTTTTAATAAGGTCGATAATTCTGCCTTGTCCTTTGTAGAATCTCTGTCGGCTGGCCTGGTGCTTTTTACCGGGGTCAGGGTGACTTTGGGAATGGGAAGTCTTTTGGGGAAATAAGGGGATTTTTTTTGATGCTGAATAAATTTAAAACTTTTGCCGTTTTGTCATCATTTTTTTGCTTTTTGATTTTGTTTTCTGGCATTTTTACTTCCTGCTCGGTTGATTTAACTCTGGCCCTGCAAAAAGATGGTTCTGTGAATATCACTTTTGCTGGTGGTTCTGGCCAGGCTTTTACAAAAATGATTTTGTCGGCAACTGGTGGCGAAGAGCAATTTTTGGACACAAAAGAAATTGACTACGAACTTTCCAAAAACGGTTTTACAAATGTAAAATCTGAATCAAAAAAGACTGGCGAAATCCGGATTTTTATGACAGACGCAAAACAATCTTCCTATATTTTTAAATCTGGGATCGCCCTGGTGGAAGGCAATCAGCTTAAACTGAATATCACAAAAAAAAGTCTTGTAGATTTTTACAATTCTGCAGATGAACAAACCCGCATGGTTTTGGATTTATTTTTGGCTCCGGTTTTTAATGATGAAGAAATGACGGAAGCCGAATATCTGGAAACCTTGGGAACTTTTTATGGAAAAGAAGCAGCGAAAGAAGTTGCGGATTCTTTTGTGAATATCACTTTGATTGATGAGGATGGAAAATCACAAAAACAGAAAATTCCTTTTAGTCGTTTGATGTGCGGGATTTCAACTTTTACCAACTAATATGGAGATTTATTCAACTTTAGATATACAAACTAGGCTATATTTTGTGGCATGCAGATTAAGAATATTTTTGTAAATCAGATTGGTTATTTTCTTGACGGTTCAAAATTCGCTTTTGCCATGGGGCTGGAAAAAGACAAGGCTGGGGCGGATTCTTTTGAAATTTGTGATTGCTCAACCGGAAATCCCCTTTATTCTGGAAAACTTGTAAAAAACAAGGAATTAGACCCGAAAGTTGGCCAGGATGTTTGGCTGGCGGATTTTTCGGATTTTTCTAAAGAAGGCCAATTTTTTGTAAAAGTGGGAAAGTCAAAAAGTTTTGATTTTAAGATTGCGGACCACGTTTACGATTCACTTTATTTTTCGACTCTGAATTATTTTAAACTTTCTCGGTGCGGTCAGGGGATTTGCCACACAAGTCCTGCAGAAATTTACGGAACTGACCAGACTAAAAATGTTCAAGGTGGATGGCACGACGCCGGCGATTATGGGCGTTACGTTGTTGCGGCTGCAAAAACTGTTATGGATTTGCTTTTGGCCTACGACTCTACAAAAGATAAATTTTCTGATTTTGATATTCTGGACGAAGTTAGATTTGAACTGGAATGGATGCTGCAAATGCAGAGGAAGGACGGTGGCGTTTATCATAAAATCACCTGCTACCATTTCTGTGCCTTTATTTTGCCGGAAGAAGAAAAAGATAAACAGGTTTTAGCCCCTGTTTCGACTGCCGCAACTGCTGATTTTGCTGGCTGTCTGGCATTTGCTGCCAAGTATTATGAAAAAACAGACCCGGATTTTGCAAAAAATCTTTTGGAGGCGGCTAAAAAGGCTCAATCTTATCTTGATAATCATGATGATGAACTTTTTATCAACCCTCCGGAAATTACGACTGGCGGTTATGGGGATAAAAATGTTGCCGACGAACGCTATTTTGCCCTTTGTTCACTTTGGGCGGCAACTGGTGACGAATCTTATTTGAACCGGGCTGCAAAAATCCGACTGGTTCAAAAACTCAGGCCTTTGAATCCATCTTGTCCTTGGGACAGGGGCTGGCATGAAGGTTTTGGCTGGGGAGTCGTTTCTGGTTACGGTAGCGAAATCCTCCTGGAAAATGCTGATAAAATTAAAGACCCACAATTCCTTTCTGCCATAAAAACTGATCTTTTTGCCCAGGCTGATGGAATTTTGAAACTTGTGGGAAATTCGGCTTTTAAAACCTGCCTGGAACATTTTGGCTGGGGTAGTAATGGGGCAATTTGTGATATAGCCCACCTCCTTCTGCTGGCTTTTGAAGTAAGTGGAAATTCTGATTATCTTACTGCTGCTGGACATCAATTTGACTACTTGTTAGGATGCAATCCTTTGAATTATTGTTATGTTACAGGGGAAGGTTCTCATTTCCCTGAAAAACCTCATCACAGGCCTTCCGGGGCCAGCGGTCACCTTATGCCGGGAATGCTAGTTGGCGGTCCTTCTGAATGGCTGCAAGATGAATGTGCCAAGAAATATCTTCAGGGGAAAGCTCCTTTGATGTGTTTTATTGATAAGCAGGGTAGTTACAGCACAAACGAAGTAGCAATTTACTGGAACTCGGCTTTTGTTCATCTGTTGGCTAAAGTTGGAATTGGTAGGGTGCGGTAGCGCTAGGGGAGAAAATGTTTGAAGTTAAAAATGTCTCTAAATCTTATAACAAAAACGGCGACAAAGCGGTTGATTCGCTGAACCTTACCGTTAATAATGGCGAAATTTTTGGTTTTCTGGGGCCGAACGGTGCTGGAAAAACGACTGCAATTCGTATGATTACTGGGATTTTGCAGCCAGACCAGGGGGAAATTCTTTTGGACGGAATTTCGATGAAAGACCGCCCTATTGCTGCCAAAAGGACTTTTGCATTTGTCCCGGATAATCCCGAAACTTTTTCACGATTAAAAGCCATTGAATATTTGAATTTTATTGGGGACGTTTATAAAATCCCGACGAATTTGCGAAAAGATCGCATAAAATATTTTTGCCAGAAATTTGGCCTGCAGGAAGTTATTTCAAACCGGATTTCGTCTTACAGCCATGGAATGAAGCAGAAGCTTTTTCTGATTGCCAGCCTGATTACTGACCCACAAAACTGGATTTTGGACGAGCCTATGGTTGGGCTTGACCCGGAAGCGGCTTTTATCATCAAAGAACTGATGAGGGAGAGGGCGGCGACTGGAAAAACGGTTTTCTTTTCGACCCACGTAATGGAAGTGGCGGAAAAACTTTGCGACAGGGTTGGGATTATTAAAAAAGGCCAGCTTTTGTTTGTGGGGACGATGGAAGAGCTCAAAATTCAGCACGGTTCTGAAGACCAGTCTCTGGAAGATATTTTCCTGGAACTTATTGGCAGCGACGTCAAGGAAGATGAAAACGCGGAAAACCCGGAGGCTCTGGGGGCTGGGGCTGTCGAAAAGGGCGGTGAAAAATCTCAAAATCCTGCGGAAAAATCAGAAGGCAGGTAATAATGATTTTTAAAATATTTAAAATTTTTGCCTCCAACATTTTCACGTTTAGTACATTTTTAAATGACGCCAAAAAAGATAAAAACGGAATCGTAAAAGTTATTTCATTCGCTTTTTTGTCTCTTTACGTAATTTTTACTTTTTGTAGTTACTATGTAAAAGCTATGACTTCCACCTACCAATATTTGTTCAGCATTGGGGAAACGAGGCTTATGCCCTTGCTGGCGGTTCTTATTGCCTTTGTGGTCATAGTTTTTTTTGGATTTATTTCTGTAGCTTCCAATTATTACACGGGGCATGGCGAAGAGCAGTTTTTGTCTATGCCTATAAATTCGACTCAGTTTTTTGGGGCGAAATTTGGCGTTTCTTTTATGACAGACGCCGGAATGGGGATTTTTCTCTTTTCGATTGCGGCTTTTGTTTATGGAAAAAACGAAAATCTTCTTATAAATCCGCTTTTTTATCTTGGAACGCTTATTACTGACCTGGCATTTTCGGTTATTTCGATTGCGGCCATTTATTTTATCTTAATTTTGATTTTGTACTTTTTGCCAAAATTGCGAAAACGTTCGATTTTGAATGCAATTTCTACGATTTGTGTTTTTGTCTTTGCGATTTGTTACGGTTTTGCGGTTTCAAGAATTTCGATGGCTCATTCATCTTCCGGGGCGGGCGATTTTCAGTCCTATTCTTCTATGGTTGGTTTTGCCATGGCCCTTGCCGAGGAAGTTCCTTTTTTCAAATTTATTAGCACGGCAATCGAGGGGAATATTTTTGCGATTTTGACCTTGCTGGCCGTATCTGCCCTGGTCATTTTTGCATTTATTCCCTTTTTGGGAAAACTTTACATTAAAACTCTGAATGGTTTTTCTGATGAAAAATCTAAAAAACTTTCCAAAGAAAAGGCCGGCCGACTTATTACAAAAGACGTCCATTCCGGTTCAATTTTCAAAGCCCTTTACTGGCGAGATGTAAAAACTGTTTTGCGTGAACCGACTTTTTTTGCAAACGGTCCGCTGATGGTTTTTCTGATGCCGGCAATTTTTATAATTTCGTTTGCATTTGCAATTACAGCCGCTGCCGATGGCTCCTTTTCTGATTTTAGATTGGAACTTGTAAATCAAATTTCGGAATTTACTACGGAAAATTTTGATAAGTTCAAATATTTTGTTTCTATGGGATTTGCCACTTTTACAATTTTTATTGGAAACGCGGCAAACCTTGCTTCGTCGTCATTTTCGCGGGAAGGAAAATCCCTTTACGACCTAAAAGCTATGCCAATTCAAAGCAATCTGATTACAAAAGCAAAATTCTGGCACGCTTTTACTTATGTGATTATTGCCTGCTTGATTTCTGGTCTTTCCATCATTATTTTGAATTTGGTTTTGGCTTGTCCATTTTCTGCAGGCCAAATTATAAAAATCCTCTGGCTAATGTCTCTTAACGCCATTGCCGTTTCTCTGGTTTTGATTTTTGTGGAAATGTTTATTGATACGGCAAATCCTAAACTGGATTGGGAAAATCCTGTGGCGGCTTTTAAACAAAATCTGAATTCTTTGCTTTCTATGTTTATTACTATTGTAGTTTTGGCGATAGCGATTGTTTTTGGTATTTTTATTCTGCCAAAAAATGATAGTGGCCAACTTTTGTTCACAGGAATTTTTGTGATAATTGCCGCTCCAATCGGTGCAAAGTATTTTAAATATGCTGAAAAAAAAATCCAGATGATGTAGGATTTTTGGAAATATTTATGAAAAAATCTTTTTTAATTTTGACTATCTCATTTTTCTTAATCTTCCCTCTGCTGGCAAAAACCCAAGTCTCACAAAAAAATATCCGCCATGTAAAAACTCAGTGGTTCGACATTATTTACCCGGAAGCCTGCCAGGAAACAGCCCGCCTTTTTTATCAAAATGCTGATGAAATTTATGACCAGGTTACCGCCCAGTACGGAATGACCCCTCAGTTTAAAATGCCAATCATAATTACGCCATCTGTTGAAGAATTCAACGCCTATTGGACTTGCACACCTTACAATCACATTACAATTTATGACACTTCTATTTCTGGTGTAGACGAACTCAACGTTTTTTCTGAAACCTTGCTTTCGGTTTTTAGGCATGAATTGACCCACGCTGTAACCTACAATATGAAAAATCCTTTTTGGAATGGTGTTACAAAAATTTTTGGCGATCCTGCCGTTTTGGGAATGCTTTTAATTTCGTCTGGAATGGCGGAAGGGGCGACCGTCGCAAGTGAAAGTGCCGGTGGGGAAGGTCGTCTGAATGATGAATATGCAAAACATTATGTAAAGCAGGCAAAATTGGAAGGGAAATTTCCCTCTTATTATGATGTGATTGGTTCGGGGGATAAGGTCCCGACCGGAGATTACTATTATTTTAACGGAGCTTTTCATCAGTGGTTGCAGGAAAATTATGGAATGCAGGCTTATGCTGATTTTTGGTATAACCTTGTAAATGTTAAAAGTCGGACTGTGGGAGGGGCTTTTAGAAAAGCCTTTGGAATTAAATTGAAAAAAGCCTGGAAAGCTTTTGAAGCTTCTTACCAGGTGCCAGAAATTCCTGGAAATCCTCTAGAAACTGGCCTTGTTTCTGATTTTTTTGCTTCAAATTCGCAAAAATATTCTATTTTGAACAAGGCCGGCTCATATTATCATTCACTTACAGCATCAGATAAGTGGATTGCCTGGATTGATTCATTCGGTTCAAAAATCCAATATGTGGATGTTGGTGATTTAGGAAATGGCTCTAAGAGTGCCGAGAAAAACGCCCTTGGTGGTGAAAATGCGGCGAGTGGTGGGAAAAATCCTAAAATCAAACCAAAAACGCTTTTTTCTTTTAGCGGGCTGGCCAAAATCAGCCTTTCAAAAGATGGTCGTTTTATGGCAATTTCCTATTACACAGAATCGACTTCTGGAGCAAAATCAAAAGTCGGGATTTATGATACAGAAACAAAAAAAACTTTCACGGTAAACGAATCTTCCCTAAAAGATTCCGCAATTATTCAGGCTTCTGGGGATTATTACCTCGTTGCCGATAAATATGCTTCAAGCCAGGATAATATTTTTATTGCCAAGTTGGATTTTGACGAAAATGGCAAAATCTCGGGACTTTCTGATGAAAAAATTATCAGCCAGGGGCAAAATATTTTGCATTCTGATTTTAAGCAGTTTGGAGTCAACCGTTTTGCCTGCGTTAAAAAGTCCGGCCTCAATTTTTCAATTTGTATTTATGATTTGTCTGGCCAAGTTTTTGCAGAATATCAAATGCCACACGAAAAAATGGCAATCCGGTCGCTTTCTGTTTATGGTGATGACTTGTATTTTTCTTGGGCAAGCAGTGGAATTATGCCCCGCTTAGGAAAATTGTCTTTGGCTACTGGGGATTTTTACCTTAGTGATCA
>CAZGDL010000021.1:0-19660 GCA_964525075.1 uncultured Treponema sp. | reverse complement strand
TCTCCAAATTTTTGGTAAAAAACGCATTTTGCGTCAATTACTATAGTAGGGGAAAATTCCCCAATAAAACTATTTTACTTGTTACGGAGGAAAGTATGAGTAAGGAAAGAAAAAGAATGTCGCTTGCAGAGAAGTGGGAAAGCCTGACATTCGCTGACGATTTCATTTTCTGCAGAGTTCTGGAAAAAAATCTGGATGTCGCAAAGGAAATCTTAGAACTTCTGCTGGACATTCAAATTGACAGGGTAGAACTATCATCAGCACAAAAAGATTGCAAAACAGATTATTTGAGCAAGGGAGCTCGGTTTGACGTTTACGTCAAAGACGGAAGTGGACGGTGTTTTGACATCGAAATACAGACGTCGCATTTAAAAGACCTGCCAAAACGGGCTCGTTATTACCAGGGAGTCATGGACGTAGACAACCTGATGGTCGGCGAGGACTACAAAAATCTGAAAGATTCGTATGTAATTTTTCTGTGTATGGGAGACCCCTTTGGTCTTGGATTGCCAGTTTACACCATTCGTAACCGGATAGACGAAGCTCCCAGCGAAGTGATAGACGACGGCAGACTTTCTGTCTTTTATAACGCAAAACTCTATGTTAAAATGAAATCACAAAAACTTCAGGCATTCTTTAACTATCTAAGCCATCAGAAATCAGATTCTGACTTAACAGACAGGCTTACAGAACTTGTAGACCGCCTGAAAATTTCGCCACAAGAGAGGAAGGACTATATGACGCTTTCAGAGATGATTCAGGAAAATCGGGAAGAAGGATTTGAAGAAGGTAGAGAAGAAAAAGCCCTTGAAACTGCGAAAAACTTACTTTCAAAAGAAATTGCCCCTGATATCATTGCTGAATGTACTGGGTTGTCTCTAGAACAGGTGATGACTTTGCAAAAAGAAGTTTGTGTAACAGTGTAAGGCAGTGATGTGGGAACTTGTTGGAATAAATTACAACGAAAAATCTAAAAAACACGAATGTTCTATTGAAAGAATATCTCTGTGATTGAAAGCCCTGGAAGGTTTGCGTTAGGGCGTGGAGCACCTGCGAAGGCAGTTTCAACTGCCGAAGCAGAAGACCGCAGGCGTGCCATCTGCACTGCCTGTGGACTTAGAGCGTTAGCGAAGTGCGGAAGGCCCGACCCTAAGCACCTGCCGGTAGGCGGGGGCTTAGGGGAACGCCCAAAAATTTACCTTACTGGTCGTGCCATTTTTTGAAAATCAATGAAGTATTTACGCCGCCGAAAGCAAAATTGTTGGACATAACGTATTCGCAGTCGATTTTGCGGCCCTGGTCTTTGATGTAGTCGAGAGGAGCACACTCCGGGTCAACGTTTTTGAGGTTGAGGTTTGGATGGAACCAGCCTTCGTTCATCATGTTGATTGTGAGCCAAGCTTCTACTGCACCGCACGCACCCAAAATATGGCCTATGTAGCTTTTTGTCGTAGAGATTGGGATTGGGCGGTTGAAAACTTTGTAAACGGCCTGGCTTTCGGTGATGTCTCCGTGTGGAGTTCCTGTTCCGTGGGCGTTCACGTAGGCTATATCTTCCTTAGAAATTCCGGCGTCGGCAATTGCCATTTCTAGACAACGAGCCTGGGTTTCCTCGTTTGGCGATGTGATGTGCGAACCGTCGGCGTTTGTGGCAAATCCTGCAATTTCGGCGTAGATTTTGGCTCCGCGTTTTACGGCGTGTTCCAAATCTTCCAAAATCAGGGTGCCGGCACCTTCGCCAATTACGAGACCGTCGCGATCTTTGTCAAAACATTTTGGGGTTTCGTTTGGAGTTTTGTTCATAACTGAGGTTGCACCCAAAGTGTCAAAAATTGCGGCATCTGGGGCAGAAAGTTCTTCTGCTCCACCTGCGAGCATAATCTGCTGACGGCCGTCTTCGATTGCTTCGTAAGCATAGCCGATTGACTGTGAGCCGGAAGTACAAGCTGTATCTGTGATGATTATGCGACCTCTCAACTGCCAGTAAACTGACATATTGCAGGCGTTTGTCTGTGGCATTGCCTTGATGTAGGTCTGGCTGTTGAGGTGTGATGAGTCGCCGGTTTCTACCATTTTTGACAAATCACCGATTGCGTCCATGCTTCCCATACATGTTCCGTAAGCAATTCCGGTGTTTCCGCTTTTGAGTTCTTCAATTACGTCTTCGCCATCTTCTGTCAAAAAACCTGCCATTTTGAGGGCGTCGGTTGAAGAAAGCAAGCCTAAAAGTGCAACTCTACCCATTCCGCGAACTTTTTTGCGTGGAAAGGTAGGAAGTGGTTCGTCGTAAGGGCAAGCCAGGCGGGTGTTCATTTTGGTGTAGCGTTCCCATTCTGGCATATATCTTATTTTGCTTTTGTATGATTTAAGATTTTCAAAGGCTGTATTCCAGTCGCGGCCAAGGGCAGAAACCATTCCACCACCTGTTACTACGACGCGTCTTTTTCCATTTGGTTTTGTAAAGTTCATATTGGTTATCTCCATTTTTATTTTAAGACATCTCTTGTTTATGAGATTCCGGGTCAAGCCCGGAATGACGGTTCTGAATAATTAGATTTTAATTACATTCCACCGTCAATTTCGATTACTTGTCTTGTGATGTAACCGGCTCCTTCCGAAAGCAGGAAATTTACTGCACTTGCAATTTCTTCTGGCTGGCCTGCACGTTTCATTGGAATTGTGCTCATGATTATTTCGTAAACTGCAGGGTCAATTGCCTTGGTCATTTCTGTTTCGATTACGCCTGGGGCAATTGCGTTCACGGTGATTTTACGACCGGCGAGTTCTACTGCCAGGGCTTTTGTTGCACCTATAATTCCGGCTTTTGCAGCGGAGTAGTTTGTCTGTCCGCGGTTTCCGTCTACGCCACTTACTGAAGAAATTGTGATAATTCTTCCACCGCGTTTATTTTTGCGGCTGGCCATTGGCATGATTAATGGGTTCAAAACGTTGTAAAAACTGTCCAGGTTTGTGTGGATTACTTTGTCCCAGTCTTCGCCAGACAGGGCAACGAAAGTGTTATCGCGGGTGATTCCGGCGTTGTTTACAACTCCCCAGAGAACTCCGTGTTTTGCGGTCATTTCGTCAAGTTTTGCCTTGCAGTCTTCGCGATTTGAAACGTCAAATTGAATTAATTCACCCTGTCCGCCGGCAGCCTTAATCTGATTCAAAGTTTCTTCGGCTTTTGCCTGATTTCCATTGTAATGGCAAATTACATAATATCCTTCTTTTGCAGCTTCAACTGCGATTGCACGGCCGATTCCGCCACTTGCACCTGTAACTAAAACTTTTTTGTCTTCGTTCATATATTTTCTCCTATAAAGAATCTCTTTTTATTGATGATTGTCGCACCAGGAGTGTCGTTTCTGCACCAGGCTTCGCTTTCCACACCGAGGGTGGCATCGCCACACCTGGTAGACAATTCTCTTAATCTCCAAACAAAGCGTGGGCGTCTTCCGTTTCCATTACAGAAATTTTTGCCGTAACGCTAGGCTCTTCATCACCTTTATTTGCATAAAGCTGACAAATATAGCGATAAACGTGATTTTCTTCATCACGAAAATCTTCATAAATCTTCATTTGAATTGTTGTCCCATTTTTGAGGTAACCAACATCCGCTTTGAATTCCATAACCGACAAAATAAAGCCCGGGAGTGGAGTTCGCCCTTTGATTGTATTGGTAATTCCAGTCAAAGCCGAAATTCCCTGAGCCATAAACTCAAAGCCAGCCCAGGAAGGTACGCCGTCAAACTCCGGCTCATAAAAAATACAGTTTTCCGTAATATCATATTCACTTGTGATTGTGTGATTCAAAATATCATGCTGGGTCACACGCGAAAGCAGGAACATTTTTCCTTTGTGAGGAAGATAGTTGATTAATTCATCGTGTTCGATATGCTGTTGAATTTCCATTTATCGCACTCCTATTTTTTTCCTATTACCGGATTATTTTCCTATTACCAGGCAGGCATTTGCTCCGCCAAAGGCAAAGGAATTTGAAAGACAGATTTTTGCTTTTTTGTCTGATTTGTGATTTTGATCTACAAAATTTAAGACTGGCAGTTCCGGATCTTGTTCTCCATCCCAAACCTGTCCTGGTAATCCTACATTATTTACCGCTGAATAGCAAACAGCCAGTTCTAGGGCAGCGGCCGCCCCCAAAGTGTGGCCCGTCTCGGATTTTGTCGTAGAAACCGGAACTTTGTAATCACCAAAAACCGCTGCCACTGCTTTGGCTTCCATGCTGTCATTAAATTTAGTTCCAGTTCCGTGCATATTCACATAATCCACCTGGTCGGGCTTCAAATTTGCCATTTCCATGGCCCTGCGAATTGCTTTTTCTGCCCCCGCACCGCTTGGATCTGGCGAAGTCATATGATAAGCATCCGCAGATTCACCCCAACCCAAAAGCTGAACTTTGGTGTCAAAAATATCTTCCTTTGTCAAAATATAAAAAACGCCGGCTTCGCCCAGGGTAATTCCGTGACGGTTTTTGCTAAAAGGATTTGTGATTTCAGAAGAAACCGTTTCCAGGGAATCAAAACCCAACAAAACTGTGTCAGAAGCAATGTCAATTCCACCAACAACGACGGCATCCGCCAAATCTGCCAGCAAAAGTTCTGCCCCTTTTATTGTTGCCCCTGCACTGGAAGAACAAGCCGTAGAAAAAGTTGATGCAGGCCCTTTCAGTCCAAATTTTTCGGCAACAAAAGTAGCAACGTAATCAGCACCCTGGATTTCCAAGCTGTAATCTTTTGAAAATTCCCCGTCCTTGAAATATTTTTTGTGACCAGCTACAGAAAATTCCGTGCCATTATCACAAGAACCCACGCAAACGGCAATTCTTTCTGCCCCATATTTTGCTTTAGCCGCCTCAATGTCATCTCCAATCTGATTTAGGGCAGCTTCTTCAATCCTCATAATCCTCATATCATAACGGGCAGAGGATGGTTTTAATTTTTCATCAGCAATTCGGGCTGCAAAAAACTCCTGGCCGGTCGCAGTTTTTACTTTTTTAATGCCTTTCTGATTTCCGCTCGTAACAGAATTCCACAGTTCTTCCAAAGAAGTACCGGCACAAGACATAACTCCTGGTTTTGAAATAAAAATAGCCATAAAGTTATTCATCTCCTTTTACAAGGTTATATTCATAACCTCTAAGATAATTTTTTATATTAATGGAATTGGAAGTAATTTCAATTTCTTCTATAAGATTTTGGCCATTTTTGATTGTTCGCAGGTAGCCATCTTCACCTTCCGCTTCAAAAATCAGGCCTGCTTTTTCGTAAAGGGATTTTAGGCTTTCAACCTTGTAATAGGCGTTTTGAATATCTAGCAAAATATATTCGGCTTTCAGATTTGCCGGAAAATATGATGATTGATAATCGACTTTTTCGCCGTCGTAGGAAATGTTTCCCATATCCGTGCCAAAATCATTCAAAAGTGACATAAAAATGCCTTTTTGGTCTGATTGAAAATAAACCAACAGGCTGAATGTCTGGTCTCCAAAAGAACCGTTCAAAAGTTGGATGTTATCCACCGCCCCTGCCATATTTTCTGGGGGCAAAAGGTAAACTTTTTTGGTATTTGTGACATAAACTGGCTCAGTTTTTGGCTGATTGTTTGCCGTCCCTTCCGATTTGTCCTTTTTGTCCAGATTTTTTGTCGTCTGGCAGGAAGCAAAGAGGATAAGGGGGATTAAAAGTAGGAAAATCGACTTATTTTTCATGCGAATCCTCTTGCGGCAAATCACCTTCCGGGCGGGCACTTTCCCCACCTGCCGGTGTCGTCTGCTCCTGGTTGTCATTTTTTCCACCTTGCGGTCTGCTGTAAAAAAACGAACTCAAATAAGCTGTCGTCAATCCTATCACAATAGAAAGCCCAATCAGATGAACCGGTTTAAAAGAACTCAAAGCCAAAGCCCCAAAAGAAATAATCGTCGTTACAAAAGAAAGCATTGTTGCAAAAGGTTCGAGGATTTTATCGGAACCGGCAGGGGAATTGTCTTTTTCGTTTTCCATCATATAGATGATGTAGTCCAAGCCAAGTCCAAAAACCAAAATCAGGCCGGTGACAGAGAAAAATTCCAGGTTGATTTTGGAAATAGCAAAAATTGCGACTGGAACTAGGACAATCAGAATTGGAACGGAAATCACTTTTAGCGACTGCTTCCAATTGTAGAAGAAACGCAACATTACAAACATCAGAACATAAGCAATGGCAAAGAATTTCAAAACCATGATTGTGAGTTTGTCCAAATCTCGGCTAACATCCGCACTCTTACTAATAAAATGCACGTTCTCGTCAGCATCTGCCAGAGTTTTAAATGAATCATAATTGTTTACGTTATTTGGTAGCAAAACTGAATAATATTTTCCGCCAACATAACCAAGCCAGGCAGACGAAATGGAAGATGCCAAATAATCTGGGACATTTCCAACTTCCATAGAAATATAATCGCCCTCGCTCGCTTCAAAATCCGCCCGCAGAGCGTCCACGTATTCAGGGCCAAATCCCAAAGCTTCCAACTGATAATCAGCAAGTTGCAAAAGTTTTTCGCTCGCTTCCCTGGACTTTTTCTGACTTGCAATCGAAGGAACAAACAAAGACGTACTCAAATATCCCAATTTTCCATCAGTAAATTCCGCAAAATCTTTTCGGAATTTTTCTTCATTTTCCAAACATTCTTCTTCACTGTCCCCGCTCACCAAATACCAGCCGGACGGTGCATACTGAATAATTTTGTAGGCTTCAATTTCATCAGATTTGATTTTTCCTTCGGCAACGTAAAGCGAAAGAAGATTATTTTTTACTTTTACATTTTTTCGACAAATCGCAATTGAAAGAATTGCAAAAAGGAACATTGCCACAATCATAATCGGGCCAACAAATTTGTTCTGGGTAATTTTGGCAAATTTTGTATAAAATCTGACTTGTTTTAATTCCCGCTCACCTTTTGGCAGGGAAAGTCTTGGATAAATGGCGATTGTCGTCAAATAAGAACTGACCAAACCAACAAGGCAGAACAAAGACATCTGTTTAAGAAGTGTGAATGGAGCAAAAAGGAGGATTGCAAAACAAATTCCTGTCGAAATTATGGCCATGGTCAAGCCAGGCAAAAGATGATTTCTGATTTCAATTCCAGAATTCAACTGAGAATTGCCTGCCCAGTGGGTAAAATAATGCAAACTATAGTCAATGCAGGAACCTATCAGGGAAGTTCCAAAAACCAGAGTGATGATGTGCATATTTCGGAAAGTTGCAAGGGTCGCCAAAAATGCTACGGCAATTGAAATAAGAATTGAACCAACCGAAAAGAGTAGTGGCTTGGCAGATTTATAGACCAGCAAAAGGATAATGATAACAGCTAGCAAGGAAACGGTCGAGATTACGGAAATCTCCCTCGAAGCCGACGTTGAACTTTTGTGAGAATGGTAGGGAGTGCCGGAATAAACAAAGCGGGTGTTTTCATCAGCAAAAGAATTACAGGTATCGTAAATTTCGGTGACTCCGTTTGATTTTGCCGCCAGTTTACTTCCTTTTTTGCTCAAAACGCCTCTCACCATAACGTACCAATTGCCTTCATATTCGGATGCAAGTACTCCGTCTTTCAAAGTCATGGCAGTTCCAGAACTTTGGATTGCGGCAAGGTAGGTCGTAAGATTATGTTCCGTCAGCATAAAAGGGTCGGTGTCCAAATTATCCAGAGGGAGCATTGTAAAACCGCCATAAGCCTGAGCAAGGGCGTTAGTTGCAAAAGCCTCCGCTCCGCCATCAGCATTTATCTGATTTACAGTTTCCTCGTCCAAAAGATTCCAGCGATATTTATAAAGAAAATCCGTAACATCGGTCAAAGATTCCATGTCGTTGTACAAAGAAAGAGAAACAAAATTGTCGCTGCCGGAAAGTTTATCATAAACTGCAACGGCGACTTTTTTTGCTTCTTCAAATTTAGGATTAGAAACAAGTATAAAAACATTTTGCCCGGTGATTGAAGTCATTTTTTCGTCAGCCTGTTTGACAGAATCAATGGCAAAAGATTTTGGAATTAAATTGAACAAATCAGAATCAATTTTTACCTGGTCATGAAAAAAAACAAAAATAAATAGAAAAAAGGCCAGAATGCCTAAATGGTAGATAAGCCAGACTGCAAGTGTCTGTTTTCCCGAAAGATTACTTAACCGTAAAGTTCGCTTTTTCATCTTCTGTCAGCTCCTTTGGGTATTTTTGATTTGAAAACTCGTATCGAATTTTATTGTTTGAAGTTTCAAGTAATTCTAGCGATTGGAGGGTGATTGCAGTTTTTGCACCACCCGTTCCCGAAAGCACCAGGCTTTTCATAACAGACGCAATCGTAGCATCTTTTGGAATGAGGATGATTGTCCAAGTTGGTTCTCCGCCCGCCACGAGTTCGCCCGCCCCGGCAAGGCTTTCATCAGCAAATTCCACCGTAAAATGCTTATTCAGTTCTGCCGAATCCCCGGCAAAAACCGACCGCAAAGTTGACGCAATATTCTGAAAAATCTGATTGTCCGCTCCATTCATCACCGACTGCTTTCCATTCGCAGCCGTCTGAATCATAGCCGACTCGGTAACCACAAGACTTGACGGAAAAGGCTTCAAAGTTTTCCACATAATTCCGTAAGGCGAAATTATAAAATTGCCCGAAGATTTCAGCTGGCGACCATTGGCATTTATAGTTTTAATCTGAATAAAATCGCCAGTCGTAACAGGATTTTTTGCCAGCCCGCTACAAATTTCCTGCAAGGTCAAAGACTGACTAAAGCCCCCAAAAACAAAAATCCCCATCAAAATAAAAAATAAGCCAAGTTTTTTCATATTTATACTCAATCTAAATTCCAAAAATTAAAAAAGTTATACCACTGATAAGGATACAAATTCGCATATTTTTCCAGTTTATCAATAAATTCTTCACACAAACTTTCGATTTTTGCCTGGCGTTCGCTACGACCAACCGTCTCAAAATCAATCTTAGATTTTTCAATAAAGATTTTGTATTTTGGACTAAAAATCGACATTCGGCTTCTAAGCCCGAACATATAATAAACCGGAGCTTTCATCAAAAATGGCAGCAAAAAAGACCCGTAAGGGAAAGGGGCTGGCTTGCCAAGGAAATTTTTCACAATCACCTTGTCGCGTGCATAAGCCGAAGTTCTGTCCCCAGCCAAAATCACAAGTCCGCCTTTTTCAATTGTTTCATTCAAAACATCAATCGTTTCCACACCAATATTTGCCGCATCTACAATATTAAAAGAAACTTTTGGATTAATACTTCTGAGGGTTTTGTTGAACTGCTCCGTAGAATTCAATTCCATCACAACCAGGACTGGAACTTCCCGGCCAACCATATTTGTGTTGTTTTCCGAAAGACTTCGCATGAGTTCCATATTGCCCAGGTGAGAAGTCAATAAAATTGCACCGTGGCCTTCTTCCAGCTGGGCAAAAAGTTGATTTATATCATCATTTTGATATTCAATCCGGCTAAATTTTACCTGGCCCATCCAACCCTGCAATTTTTCCAAAACACACAATGAAAACGAAAGAATTTGCTGGTAAGAACTCACATGACGAGGGCGTTTTCCACCAGAATATTCCCGCAACTGATTTTGAAAGCGCAGAGTCTCCGTTCTAGCCCGCTTTGAAAAAATTAAATAAAAAAAACTGACAGGATAAATTAATGCCCGAACAAGTGGCCCCGGAAGATGGCGAAAAAGCAAGAGAAGAAATTTCAAGGGCCTATTTGTTTTTACAACTTCTTTTTCATCAGCCCAATGAACAAGATCTTCTTCAACCATATAATCACCTTTTTTTAAAATGAAAGTTTTAGAGAAGGAGGGAGGAGCCACTCCCTACGCACGGCGAGCCCCACCAGCGGGGCAAATCACCTTACGCCTTGCCCCGCAACGCCCCATTTTTCTTTCTGGCCAAAATCCATGGCCAACGAACCAAGAGGCCCAAACAGAGCCTTGTGTATGTTCCCGAAATACGCATATTATCCCTAAAAGCACGGAAATTTGAAATTCCATCCTTAGGGTAAAAAACTTTTACCGCTTCCGAAATTACAGGAACGCCCAGCCAATAAAGATGCACCAGAATATCAATATCGTAGCCCATTCTACTGTCAATGTAAGTTGGACCATCAATAATTTTCATATAAGGAGCCACAGGATAAATCCTAAACCCAATGAGAGCGTCCACAATCTCTTTTGAAAGAGTTACCAGGTGAATCCAGGCATTTGCAAATTTTCTGGCTTTTACCCGAGCTTTTGGTGCAGATTCATCATATTCCGGATAACCGCAAATAACCGCATCAGGATATTTTTTCGACATTTCCAAAAAATATCCGACCCGCCCAACATCGTGCTGGCCATCAGAATCAACCTGGAAAATGTGAGTAAGCCCCATTTCATTTGCTTTTCTGACCCCATCCTTCATGGCTTTACCTTTTCCGCCATTTTTTGGACGTGTTACAAGGGTAACCAGAGGATATTTCTGAGCAACATCGGCTATAAAAGCCTTGTTTTTATCATCATTACCATCATCAACAACAACAATGGGCAAATTATACTGCAAAAGATTTTTTACCACAGATTCCAGAACAGAACCGTGCTTATAAACAGGAATTACAAATCCACATTTTACTTGCGAAACTTCAGACATTCGACCCTACCACTACTCCGAAAGCACGTTAAAAGTACCCGAAGAATAAACTTTTCCTTCAACATTTGCATCTGCAAGATTAAATGTAACAGAAGATTTTTCCACATTGTGCTTCAAATCAAGGTGGATTTTGGTGTCGGGTCTGATTGGTGCAGAAAATTTAATTCGTTTGATACTTGGAACCCATCTCTGAGTTCCAAAATATTTTCTTGAAAAGCGAGTTACAACTTCAAACTGAGCAACGGCCGGGAGCAATTTATACTCCGGAAAATGTCCATCAAAAAAATCTGATGAAGCCGGAATCACAAATTCCAGGCTAACCTGATTTTCTTCTTTTGAAACAACTTTTTCGTCTACAATATCGTGTAAATTCGCTTCTTTCATTTTTCCAACCTTTTTTTATTTTATTCCTTGTCGTTTTCAAACAAAGCCATAATTTCCAACTTGTGCTTTTTTCCCTGCACATCAACAGGAATTTTGTCCATAAAACGCCATTTTTTTGGAATTACAACATTTTCAAAATATTTCATCAAAAAGTCATGGAAATAGCGGTTTATAAGATATTTTTCCGTATTTTCAAACTTTTTGCGACCATCAGCATTCAAAACTACAGCAGCAGCCAGATACTGGCGGACATCGCTTGCCATAGCCACAACTTTTACATCTTCTACAAGACCAGTTTCCAAAATCCTGTTTTCAACTTCGGTCATAGAAATGCGTTTTTCTTCTATTTTTACGATAGAATCTGACCGCCCTTTCAAAAGGAAGCGGCCATCTTCCTGGAACTCAGCCAAATCGGCAGTTGCAAAACCTTCCGGATTTTTGATGTAAGGCGAAATAATCCTCAGACAGCCGTCCTCACCAAGCCAAAGTTTTGCATTGTCAAAAGGAGTCCACAAAAGTCCGTCTTTATTCTGCTGGCGGTAGGCAATTCCCGAAGTTTCTGTAGAACCATAAACTTCCATTGGGAAAAAGTTGAATAATTTTCCACACTGAACGGCCAGTTCAGGACTTACAGCTCCGCCCGAAGTAAAAATCCAGATATTTTTCATATCAAGTTTATCTTCAACTTCCACAGTTCTCTTCAAAAATGCCGGAGTTGCAATCAAAATGTAAGTTTCATCTGTCATTTTTTCAAATTCCTCAGGGAATTCGACGCGGTGGCGGCGGAATGGAGTTCCCAAAGAAAATGGCAGGGTAATTCCAAACAAAAATCCGTAAATATGATGCTGGCTTACAGAAGTCACCAATTTTCTAGAAACAATTTCCTGTCCCCATTTTTTGATTACAAAAGCATTATCTTCTTCAAACTCTTTCATTCTCTGAGGAACAGCTTTTGGCTTACCAGTCGAACCAGAAGTAAAAAGGAAAATCCTCGTTTCTTCGCCATCAATTTTTGGACAAGTTCTGTAATAATCTTTATCAGGAATTGGCGAATTTTCAATAATATCACAAATAGACTTTGAACCTTCGGCTTTCTGGTCTGTGATAAATTCCATTCCAGGCTTTCGGATTTCTGCCATAAAGTTTTCGCTGATATTTTGGGTAAGATATGCGGCTTTTTTACACTGGAGCAGGGCAATAAAAGTACACAAAAAATACCAGTAATCTTCACAATGCAAAATATATTCATCAGCAGGATTTGCCTCGATAAATTTTCGCATTTTTGCAGTATCAATCAAAAAATCTTTCCAGGTTTTATAAACTTTTTTAGACCAGATTTCATCATAACAAAGGATGTAATCATCTTTTCTAGAATCAGCAGTGAATTTTGTAATGGGATATGCCTTTATCATTTTTCTATCAACCAGCTTTCTGATAATAAACTCTACAACAAACAAAATGCCCATAAGGACATAGGAAATTCCGCCATTGTAAACCGCCCAAACTTCCCGGGCTTTTTCTGGCGAAAGACCAAAAATCTTATCTGCAAATGTCGTGCAGGCAGCCGCAGTGCCATTCAAAATAAAAAAACAGCACCAGACAATAGTGACTTTTTTGCAGTAGGCTTTTACCTGATTTTCGTAATTAGAACCAATGATTTTTTTATCAGCAAGAGTCGCAAAACGGAAGATGATATTTGGTCCAAAGAACAAGGTAGAGCCAAAAACTACAAGGAAAGTTGCACTAATTACAACCGAATAAAGTTTTAGGAAAATCTCTTTTCCGGTTATAAAACAAAAAAGACCGGCAGCCAGGAAAAGTGCAGAACGGAGCAAGGTTTTCCAGTCCAGTTTCTTCTTTTCTCCATTGTCACCAGTCTTTTTATTTCCTGTAGCACTCAAAAAGAAAGCAGCCGCCAAAGCAATCATACACAAAGAAACAATCTTTGTATCAACCTTGAGCACTACCAGCAAGGTAAACACAAGGATTGGATAAGCAGCTGCTATCACATAAAAAAGAGCCTTAAGGAACTTTTTCATTATTATTTTTTATGCCATGTAAGGAACAAGAGCATCAACTACATCCTGAACAGTTTTTACTGTCTTGAAGATTGATGGATCTACATTTCCTTTATCAGCAGGCATGAATTCCTTCATTTTTACGATAAGGTCAATTGAATCAATTGAATCCAAATCCAAGTCATCACCCAAAAGTGCATCTGGAGTAACAGTATCTTCATCAAGTTCAAATTCTGACACCAGAATGTTCTTTAATTTTTCAAAAATTTCATCTTTAGACATTTTTTTCTCCTTTAACAAGTTAGTCTAATTTTGTTTTGCTTTTTCAGCTGTAATATATTCAGCCAATGCATTCACAGAAGCAAAATGCTGTTTATTTTCTCCGCTTTCTGCGGAAAATTTAATGCCAAATTTTTTCTTCAAAGCCACACCAAGTTCAAGTGCGTCGATTGAATCTAATCCAAGTCCTTCTCCAAAAAGCGGGTCTTCATCAACAATGTTTTCCGGCTTAATGTCTTCGAGCTGGAGAGAGGAGATTATAACTTCTTTAATCTCTTGCTTTAGTTCGTCCATTTTCTCTTTCCCCTAATGCTTTAATAGTGGTAATGAGTGATAATTTTATTGGAATATGTAAAATTATGCAATATATAGGGACTTTTGTTTGAATATATTAGAAAACTGATGAAAAATATACAGATTGTTACATTTTCTTACCATTTTTTACCCTGTCTTGAAAAATCACAAAATATAGTATAGTTTAAATCATTATTTTCTTTACTGATGGAGATGAAAATGGATTCTTCTTACTACAATCTCGACAAATTCAAAACAGACAATATCCGTGCCGTTGATGCAAAATTTGAAGCAAACAAAATTGCATTTGCCCCACTGGCTTTCCAGGCAATTAAAACAATGATTAATCTTGGCATTCTTAAAGCTATTGAAGATGCTGATGATGATGGTATTACCCGAAAAGCCCTTGCCGAAAAAATTGGCATTTCAGAATACGGGGTTGGCGTTTTGTGCGAAATGGCACTTGGAATGAATGTCATCAAACTTACAGAAGATTCAGTTTCGGACCCAAAAACCGAAAAATATAAACTTGGAAAAATCGGCTGGATGCTTTTGGAAGATGATTTGTGCCGGGTAAATTTCTGGTTCACAAACGATATTTGTTACCAGGGAGCCTGGGATTTGGAAAAATCCATAGTAAATGGCAAACCGGAAGGCCTTAAAGTTTTTGGTGATAATTGGACTACAGTTTACGAAGCCCTTTCCACCCTGCCAGATCAGCCTAAAAAATCATGGTTCGAATTCGACCATTTTTATTCTGATATTGCTTTCCCAGAAGCCCTGCCAATCGTTTTTGCCAAAAAACCTAAAACAATGCTGGACATTGGCGGAAACACCGGAAAGTGGTCGCTTACTTGCTGCCGTTACAATCCTGATGTAAAAATGACAATCGTTGACCTGCCAGGTCAGGCAAACGTCGCAAAGAAAAATGCAGCAGACGCAGGTTTTGCTGATAGAGTTGATTTTAGCATGGGCAACGTTCTGGAAGAATCTACAAAATTGCCTGCAAATCCGGATGCAGTCTGGATGAGCCAGTTCCTGGATTGTTTTTCACTCCACCAGGTAACAAAAATCCTGAAAAAAGTTCACGAAGCCGCAAACGAAAACACAAATGTTTGGGTTTTGGAACCACTTTGGGACCAGCAGAAATTTGAAGCCAGCTCTTACGCTTTGCAAGGAACATCACTCTATTTTACCTGTATTGCAAACGGAAACAGCAAAATGTACCGTTTCCAGGAATTGGTTGATGCGATTGAAGAAGCCGGATTTAAATTGGATTGTGCCCACCACAACCTGGGTTCAAACGCTTATTCTTTGTTGTGTTTTAAGAAAAAATAATGAAAATTGTCGGGGCTGACGTTCCGGGCCCGCCCCGGAAGTCCTTTCCAGAGGCTCCGACATTTTGAGAAGAGAAAATGAAAAGTTTTTACCTTTCGGATATAACTGCCTGGGCTCCAGGACTTGGTGATGACAAAACTGCCTGGCAGAACTGGGCAAATGGCCAGGCTCAAATTGAGCAAATCAAAGAATCCCCAAAACTGGAATACACCGACCCTTTATTTCGCAGACGTTTAAGCCAAATCACAAAAATGACAATTCACGTTGTCCACAATCTTTTAGAAACTAGCCACGTAAATCCAGAAACGAAAATTGTTTTTATCTCCCTACGAGGTGAAATTGAACGCGAATTCACAATCAACAAAGGGCTGATTGAAGACCAAATGATTCTGCCAGCCGGATTTTCCCTGTCAGTTTTTAACACTCCTATTTCGTCTGCAACCCTGGCTTTTAAACTCAAAGGCGGATATTCGGTTATTTATCCTTCCAAAAATAATTTTGCAGATGCATTTAAATCGGCAGTTGCCCCGGTTTTGGCTGGAACAGAAAAAGAAATTATCCTTGTTTATGCTGATGAACTTGTACCCGAACTTTATGGCGATAAACGTCCAAAAGAAAATCTACCTTTAGCATTTGCAGGACTTATTTCTAGCGAAAAAAAAGATACTTGTATAACTTTTGATGATTTTGCAAATGTGCCGGCCTCGCCAGCTGAGTTTTTAAAATACGTTTTACAGTGATAATTTGCCGCCAAAACTATCAAAGCTATCAAAACCATCAAAATGGAGAAAAAAAATGCCAGAAATGACAAAAGAAGAAATCTACAAAAAATACAATCACAAGGAACTGCCTAAAGTAAAAAATCCATTTTCCTACGCTTACGGCTGTTTTATGAAAGACCTTGCCATTTGTGTTTTTGGAATTGGCGCTGTAATTCTGGCAATTTTCGTTTTTCCTTTTATCAGACTTTTCTCTAAAAATAAGGGTGATGATTTTGGAGTTGACGCAAGGAAATACGTTTCCCACACATTCCGCAACTTTTTAGCCTGGCTCTCTCTCTGCAATGTTGCAAAACGCAAGGTTGAAGATTTGCAGGCTTATCACAATCTTCACAGAAAAATTATTATTGCAAACCACCCTTCACTTTTGGATTTTGTTTACATCATGTCGCTTGTTCCGAATTCTACCTGTATTGTGCGTGGAACGCTTACAAAAACCCCTTTACGTGGAGTTATCAAACAGGCCTACATCACAAACACAACAACTTTTGAAGAAATGTGTGCCGAATGTAAAAAACTCACCGACATGGGCTGCAACGTAATTATTTTCCCGGAAGGAACACGCAGCCCTCGCCACGGCAAAAACAACTACAAAAAAGGTGCAGCCCGAATTGCCCTTTACTGCGGTTGCGACGTCCAGCCACTTTTTATTGGTGGAAGCGACAAATACGGACTTGGAAAACACGACCCGCTTTTGTGGTCATACAATCCAGTAGAACATTACGTTTACGATTTTAAAATGCTACCTGTAATAAAAATTGATGAGTTCAAGGATTTGCCAGAACCAATTGCCGCCAAACACCTTACCGAAAAAATGGAAGAAGTAATCCGCGGTTACGGCGACCAGTATTACAAGGATTTTCAGGGAAAGACAAGGAATAATTACTAAACTATTGGAAATGCCTTGAACTGGCGGTTATCTCCCAAACTCAACCGGTTTTACCGGAAATTGATTATGGGAGGCTAAAGATGACGACTTACGAAATTCTTTCGTTGGCAATTAATTTTGCCACTCTGATTCTTACGGCACTCTCTTACCAAAAAGATAAGGACGAGTAAAAAAATATAGCCGCCCGCGTTTGACCCATGGACGGCTATTAACCTAAGTGGAGATAACCCGATGTTCGGGGCATTTCCTTTTTTTTAATATAGTCTACTTTTCACTTTGCGTCAAATGAAAAGCAAACCGCCTTATTTGCTCAGCAAATTATTCAAATGCTTAACAAATTCAGCCGGCTCTTTAATTTCTGCCCCTGCAATAAGCAGAGCCTGGTTGTAAAGAACTTCCGAAACATCTTTGATTAAAGCTTCATCGTCAGAATCTTTGATTTTAGCCACAATTGGATGATCGCCATTAATTTCAAGAATTGGTTTCAGATCTGGACCAGCTTGTCCCATAGCCTTCATCATCTGAATCATCTGGTAACTTGGGTCATTTTCATCAACAACAATACAAGACGGATTTTCGCCACTCAAAGTTTTAGAAAGTTTTACTTCCTTAACCTTGTCGCCAAGAGCTTTTTTAATTTTTTCAACAACAGGTTTAAAAGCTTCTTCCTTCTTTTTAGCTTCGTCCTTATCGCCACCCAAATCTTCATCAGAACCAGAACGGTTTACAGCCTTGAGTTCGTAATCCTTGTACTTTCCAAAACCAGGGATAACAATATCGTCGATGTCGTCATCCATAATCAAAACTTCAAAACCTTTTTCAACATACGCTTTGAGTAAAGGATTTGCACGAAGATTTTTTTCATCAGAACCAGAAATATAATAAATTGCCTTCTGTTCAGGCTTCATACGACCAACATAATCAGCAAAACTTGTATAATTTCCATCTCCAGTACCGCTAGCGTCGGTAGACTTAAATCTTACAATTTCCGCAATTTCATCACGATTTGCGTAGTCACTGTAAAGACCTTCCTTCATAGGGCGGTTGAAATTCTTTACAAATTTATCCCATTTTTCAATGTCGGACTTTTCCTTGTCAGTAGGATTTTCCGATTTTTTAGCCAAATCAGCAGTTTCGCCCATCTTTTTGAACTCAGAAAGCAGTTTTTTAACAGAAGCATTTCTGATATTATCCAAAATTCTGTTCTGCTGCAGGATTTCACGGCTTACATTCAAAGGCAAATCCTCAGAATCAATAATACCACGCACAAAACGCAAGTAAGATGGCAAAAGTTCACGGTCATCATCAGTAATAAATACACGTTTAACGTAAAGTTTTACCCCAGACTTGTAATCAGCCTGATACATATCAAAAGGTGCTGTCTGAGGAACAAAGAACAAAGTTGTGTATTCCTGGGTTCCTTCCGCATGAGTATGAACATAATGCAAAGGATTTTGACTATCGTGACCAAAAGTTTTGTAGAATTCGTTGTAATCCTCTTCTTTCAATTCAGATTTAGAACGTTTCCACAAAGCAGAAGCCGAGTTTATCTGATCAACCTTACTCTCGCTACCAGTTTCCTTGCCCTTATCATCATATTTTTTCTGCTCGTAATGCAAATAAATTGGAAAAGCAATGTGGTCAGAATATTTTTTAATTAATTCTTCCAACTTCCAGCGAGATGCAAATTCCTTGGAATCATCATTCAAATGCATCTCAATTGCAGAACCTGTCTTGCTAGCATCATCAAAACCATATTTTTTTGCAACATCACTATCAGAGGCAACCTCATCAATATCATAAGAATTTGTACCGTCCGAAGACCAGTGCATAATCTTACCATCGCCGGCAGCCTTACGAGTGTAAACATCAATCTGTTTTGCAGCCATAAAAGCCGAATAAAAACCAACCCCAAACTGGCCAATCAAAGCAGAATCTTTTGCAGCCTCAGAAGTCAACTTTTCCATAAAGGCCTTTGTTCCAGAACGAGCGATTGTACCCAAATTGTTGGTCAAATCTTCCTCATTCATACCAATTCCGGTATCCTGAACAGTCAGAACAGAGTCTTTTTCATCAAAAGTAATGTCAATTCTAGGCTCAAATTTAATTGATTTGTAAGCATCATCAGAAACAGTCAGATATTTTAACTTATCCAAAGCATCCGACGCATTTGAAACAATTTCACGAAGAAAAATGTCTTTATTTGAATAAAGAGAATGAATAATTAATTTAAGAAGTTGATTAACTTCCGTTTGAAATTCATGTTTCGCCATAGTAGCTCCTATATTTTCCTATTTTTTTCCTATATTTATATTTAAACTAATAATAAATTTTATAATCGACAAATTTATTTATTTTTTTTGGGGGGATATTTGGGCGCCACCCCTAAAGGGGTCGGCAGTTCCGCAGTTCGGTAACCCTCAAACAAAAAAGCCCTGCAAATAGCAGGGCCTTTTTGTTCAGCTTCGGCAGTTGAAACTGCCTTCGCTGCTGCTCCATTGCCTGGCGCAAAGACGATGACTAATTTTTTTATATCAAGTTTGAATAATCACGTTTTGCATAGAAAATTCGCATTATCGTAACTTCTTTTTTATCATCATCTATCAAATACAAAGGAATATAGTTTTTCTATAAGATAACTTATGATTTCGGATAAATCCTGCTCAGCGTTCTGTGTAATACGGACACTATAAGCCATGTTTATTCCTTATTCTTGAAATTGCATCTTCCACTGATGAACAATTTCCTCTTTTTACGTCCTGTTTTGCTTCTTCGAGTTTTCCATATACATTTGCAAGAAAAAGACTTTTTTCATAAGTTTCCATGCTCATAAGAACCATATCGCCGTATCCGTTTTTTGTAACAAAAACAGGCTCATCAATTTCATGGCAAAGAGTTGAAATTGCAGTCGTATTCTTTAAATCCCTGACAGGCACAATTTTTGGCATTTTCTATCCTACCCCATAAAAAGTTTTTATTTGTGGGATTATTGTACCACA
>CAZGDL010000020.1:18677-20799 GCA_964525075.1 uncultured Treponema sp. | reverse complement strand
AAAAATAAAATCATTGTGTCGTTGTAACCTCTGATTACATCACTACTGATTGAAATCATTTCTACCTCTCTTGTATCCTATGTCTGATGATATTACGCCTGACGATATATCGTCTGTCGTAGTATGTCTGACATAGTATAATTTACAGGCCAATCATCTTCCTGTCAAGCCGTATTTGCATTTATTTCGTTTAATTGCAATAAAAGCGATAAAGTCATAAAATACTAAAATGATAACTTCAAACAGAATGAATGGTCTGCATCCCTATGTTCCAGGCGAGCAGCCAAAAGACAGAATCTACATAAAATTAAACGCTAACGAAAATCCTTATCCGCCTAGTCCAAAAGTGACAAAGGCTCTTGCTGATTTTATATCTTCCCATCCCGAAAAATTGGGTCTTTATCCTGACCCTGATTCTCTGGAACTTCACGAAGCCATTGCCCAGATGTTGAATCAGTCTGGCGGCGTTCTTTGTCGTGCCAAGGTTTGTGATGATGGAGCGACGGGCGGTAAAACTAAGGTTATTCCTTCCCCGGAAGATAAAATCCCATTTACTGTAACTTCTGATATGATTTACACCGGAAATGGTTCTGACGAAGTTTTGTCTTTTCTTTTTTACGCATTTTTTGATTCTGGTAAAAAATTTGTTTTGCCGGAATTTACTTATTCTTTTTACCCGGTTTATGCAGGTTTTTATGATATTCCCATGGATCAGATTCCTTTGAAAGATGATTGGTCTTTGGATTGCCAGGCTATGCTAGATCATGCGGCTAAAAACAAGGGTGGAATTATTTTTGCTAATCCTAACGCCCCGACTGGGCTTGGTTTAACTCGTGACCAGGTGAGGGAAATGCTCAAAAAGGCAAGTCCAGACGAGATTTTTGTTGTGGACGAGGCTTATGTTGATTTTGGTGGCCAGTCTTGTATTCCGCTTCTGGCTGAATTCAAAAATCTTGTGATTGTAAGGACTTTTTCTAAATCTTTGTGTGGGGCGGGCCAGAGACTTGGCTATATTGTTGCAAATCCTGAACTTGTAAATATTGTGACGACCGTAAAAAATTCTGTAAATCACTTTCCGATTGACGCTTTGGCCCAGGTGAGTGGAAAAGCGGCTTGCGGGGACCTGGCTTATTATGTTGAAACGTCGAAAAAAGTTGCAGAAGAGCGGGATCGCTTTTATGATTTTTTGGTAGAAAAAGGATTTTTTGTAATAAAAAGTCAGACAAATTTTCTGTTTGCCCGACATAATCAGATTTCTGGTCTGGATCTTTACAAAAAAGTAAAAGAACAAGGCCTTTTAATCAGACATTTTGCGACCGTCGGAATTGAAGATTTTGTCCGAATCACAATCGGCACAAAGTCCGAAATGGACGAGCTGAGAAAGGCTTTTGAGGAGATTTTATGAAACTATTAGTTATTTCTGATTTGCATGCTCACAACGCAGTTTTGGATAAGATGGATGAGCAGTTCAAAGAAGCTGATGCCGTAATTTTTGCCGGGGATTTTGCGGAATGTTTTAAGCCTGAAACTGGAAAGGCTGCCCTGGAAGCCCTGTGTGCTAAGCACGAAGCAATTTTTGCGGTTTTGGGAAATTGTGATAATGAAGATTTTCTGGAAGACCTGGAAAATCAGGATGTGAGTGTAGAAAAAGCCTTGGTTTTTCACGAAGGCTTGGCTTTTGCTGGTAGTGGTGGTGGAAGTAAATTTACCGGTAAAACAGAATTTGAACGCACAGAAGACGAAATTATGAGTGATTTTGATATTGTTTTGAATTCTGTTGAACAGACTGGCGATAAATCTTTGTGGAAATCTTTGATTTTAGTCAGCCATAATCCTCCGATTTGCGGAAAACTAGATTCTTTTGATGGAGTTCACCACGCTGGTAGCCAGAAATTTACAGATTTTATCCAGGAACACCAACCTTTGGCTGTGGTTTGCGGTCACATTCACGAAGGAACTGGAATTGATAAAATTGGGGAAACCGTGGTTATAAATCCTGGTAGCCTTGGCGAAAAAGGAACTTACGTCTGGCTGGAAGTGGAAAAAGATGGTGATGGCTGGAAGGTTCTTGGAACGGAATTGAAAAGCTTGTGAGAGATTCCGGATCAAGTCCGGAATGACG
>CAZGDL010000020.1:14029-18577 GCA_964525075.1 uncultured Treponema sp. | reverse complement strand
AGTCCGGAATGACGAAAAGTCAAGTCCGGAATGAGAGTTCTGTGTTGTTATAAAAATTATGCTATTCTTTAGTGGGGGTTCTGATTGAATAGGAAAATTAAAATAGGATTTTTCTTTTGTATTTTATTTTTTGAAGGGATAGGGCTTTTTTGTCAGTCATCATTTGCCCACATCTCTCTAATCACTTTCCGTTCAAATCTTACATATACAATTGGTGAAGATACTCAAACTTACACTGCAGAAAGAAATTTATCCCCTTTCTCGATAAATAAATTTGAAACGACTTATTCTCTCTGGTACACGGTAAAAAATCGGGCCGAAAAGCTTGGCTACCATTTTGAAAATCCTGGCCAGGGCGGTTCTTTTGGAAAAAGGGGGGCTGAACCGACCGAAGAAAACAAGACTCAACCGGTGACTGCCATCAGCTGGTATGATGCGATTGTCTGGTGTAACGCATTGTCTGAAATAAAAGGGAAAAATCCCTGTTATAGCTACAAAGGGGATGTTTTGCGGGATTCTAGCGATACTGCTGCCTGTGATTTGTGCCAGTGTGATTGGGCTGCAAATGGTTACCGGCTGCCGTCCGAAGCGGAGTGGGAATATGCAGCCCGCAGAACTAAAATGGGCTTTCAGCGTGGAGATTTAATCAGTGGTCAACTTTCTGATGACAGCGAGGAAGGGCTTTTGTATGCCTGGACTTTTGAAAATGCCGGGGCGTCTAGAATTGTAGGTACTGCCGGCCTGCCTTTTGACCCTGAATCTGTTGCCATGCCCGCTACTGGAAATGCAAATGCCGCTGGGATTTTTGATATGAGTGGCAACGTCCTGGAATTTTGCTGGGATTGGTTTGAAGATTACACTACAGATGACCAGTACGGAGCCCCAGTTGGATTTGAAAGGGTGAGCCGGGGTGGCAGCTGGTCGGAATACACTTTGTTTTTGTATGCCGGTGACCGCTATCACTATGACCCAAACGAATGTTACAACTACATGGGTTTCCGTTTTTGCTGCACTGCTGATTAAAAAATCCCTAGTTTAGCCTTTTTTCCTGCTTTTTTAATCTTTTCTTTTCTGCTTTTATTTTTTGTCTCTGATTTTTGGAAATTTTTCTGGAATTTCTAAGGCTTCTGATGGAATTTTTGTTTACGCTCAACAAAGCCCAGCTTATGGCTACGGAAATAAGACAGAGAGCTGTTGCACAAATTACAGGAATATAGCCCAAAAAATTCTGGAATGGCAGGTCAAAATTCATGCCAAAATAACTGGTTACGAAGGTTGGAGCCATCATCACTAGGTTTATTACGGCAAGTTTTTTCATTACGACGTTAAGGTTGTTGGATGTGACCGAAGAAAATGCGTCGATAACCGCAAAAAGAACGTTTGTATAGGTGTCGGCCATTTCAATAGCCTGGCGATTATCAATCACTACGCCTTCAACAAAATCCAAATCATCTTCATCAAATTTAATGAGCCGGGTATTTTTCATTTTTTGCAACAAAAGTGAATTACTTTTGAGGGAAGTTGTAAATGTGAACAAAGATTTTTCTAAGCCCAGCAAAAGGAGGATTTCTTTGTTTTCAACTTCTTCCCGCATTTCGCCCTGGATGCTGGTAGACCGGCGGTTTATTTCTTTGAGGTAACGCAGAAAGTTCAAGTTGGCCCGGTTTATGATGTGGACAATGAACGATGGAAAATCGTTGAGGCGGACGTTGCGAACCCGGTTTGCACCAAAATCTTTGAGAACTTCGTTATCGGTCCAGCAAATGGTGATGATGATTTTTCCTTTGATGATGATACCGATTGGAACTGTAAAATACGGAGTTTCGGCCGCCGGGTCATAACAAGGAACTCGGACGATTGTAAGAATGTAGCCGGAATCGCCGTCTTCCATTCGGGAAAGTTCGTCTGGGTCTAAAATATCCAGGATATGGTCTTGTTCAAGCTGGTATTCTTCCTGGAGGAGGGTTGTTTCGTCGCGGGTAACGTTTCGGGCATCGACCCAAAGGGGAAGAGTTTTGTCGATAGAGTCTTTTTTTGTTTTTGTGAATTGACTGTCAATTTGCTGCCAATATGTAATCATATTTTGCTCCAAAAGTAATCTGATTTTGCAGATTTAGTTTTTTTGAAGCCTTCTGATTTTGAGGATTTGGGATAACAGGGATTGTTATTTATTCTCGGAATGCAGGAGGCTGTTTTTTTTGATTAATGAAAATATGGGATAACTCGAACCGCTGTCCATATTCGCCTCCTGGTAAAAAGATGGTTTTGTCAAACTGACTGCTTGAATTGTAATGAATAGCGGGAAATATGGCAATATTTTTTTTGGGGGGCGTTGCGGGGGAGCTCCCCCGCTAGAAGGGGTAGGCGAAAACCGTAGGTTTGAGCCGCAGGGGAAGGCTTTCCCCTCCTAAAAAAGCAAAATTCGATGAATTTTTAAAAAAAATTCAAAAAAAATGAAAAAAATTTCGGAATTTTTGGTAAAAAACGCATTTTGTGTCAATTACTATTGTAGGAGGAAAATTTTTTGGGACACGCGATTTTTGCTTTTATTAAAAACTTGAGGGGCTTTTTGTTAGTCGCTTTCTGTTGGCTCTGTTTTTGTCATTTTGCGGTTGCGCAGGGACGGTACTACAGTTGGGATTTTTCAAATTGTGAAATTAAAGACATTCTTTATGCTATGAGTCTGGACTCTGGGATTTCGATTGTGACCGATGACACTGTCAGTGGCAGCGGTGACTTGAAATTTGCGGGTAAAGATTTCGATGCTGCTTTTGAGACTTTTTTGAACGCGAATCGTTTGTTTGTAAAACGAGGTGAAGGAATTTGGACGGTCAGTAAGTTTTCGATGAAAAACGAGGATGGCTTGTTTTTTGTTGCGGCTTGTGACATGCAGCCTCATCAGATTTTGGAAAAGCTTTCGTATGAATTGAAGGCGGTTCTGACTTTTGATTCGCTGCCGGGACAGAAGATTTCTTTTAGGTTTAATGGGATTTCTGAAGATTTGTTGATGGAGGCTTTGGCTAAGCGTTTTGGAAACTATGAAGTTTTGAAAAGCGAAGCGGGCTATCACTTTAGTAAGAAAATTGAAACCAGAAAAAATGAAGCTGTGGACGGTTACTGTCGGATTGAGAGGGCTGGAGAAGGTTTTGCGGTTGACGTCAGGGATTGCAAATTTTCTGATGTGATTGAAAGGCTTTTTTCGCTCGCTGGAACTGGCTCTTTGCCTAAGAATTTTTGTTTGCTATCAGGCGGGGACGCGAGATTGCAGAGATCGGTTTTTGAAGGCATAGATTTTACCGACACTCTTGCAAAATTGTGTGGCCAGGCCGGGTGTGCATTTGTTCTGGACAAGGATATTTTCTACATCTTTTTGAATGGGAATTCTAAGAACGAACTCATTACTGGAAACAGGGTTTGGAAAAAATTCTCATTGAAATTTACAAAGTCCCAAGAATTTTTCTCTTTTTTGAACAAAAAAATCGGCAAGTTGGAAACGATTGCCCTGCCAGACGAATCGTCTTTTTTGTGTCTGGCAAGTAAATCGGAAGAAGCGGAAATTTTGGAACTGATTGGGGACGTGGACCTTAATCAAAAAACTTATCTGGTAAATCTGAAATATTTAAAACCTTCGGAATTTATTAATTATCTGCCGCCGGGAATTGATAAATCGGCTTTGTTTGTGGCGGACGAATCTTCCAATTTGTATTTTAAGGGGACGGAAAGTGCCTACAAAAATCTGTTGGAGCAGCTGGAAATTTGCGACAGGCCTGTAAAACGCCTGAGTTACGATTTGTTGATTTTGCAATATGACGAAACCAGCCAGAAAAACTGGTCATCGTCCCTTTCGGCGGACAGAATGGGTCTGGGTGACCGCAATTCTTTGTCGGCAACGCTGGGTTCTGTTATGAACTTTAACATGAATGTGGTGACGGCTTTTGGTCTGGATTTTGCCCTGGATTTGCAAAACTCAATTGAGGAGAACAAAACTAAGGTTTTTGCTGACACGACTTTGCATGGAATTTCGGGCAAAAAAATCAATTTTCAAAATACCAATACGTATCGTTACAGGGACAACAATGTGGATCCCGACACCGGCCTGCCAATTTATTCGGGGGTGACTAAGGAAATTTCTTCTGGGATTAAGCTAGATATTTTGGGCTGGGTTAGTGGAGACGGAATGATTACATCGACGGTGACGGCTTCTGTTTCTAGGCAGGGAACTGATACGAGTGCGTCGACGGGAAATCCGCCGCCGACTTCGGAAAAGGTGATAACGACGGAGGTGAGGGGCAAAAGCGGGGAGCCTGTAATTTTGAGTGGACTGGTTCAAAAAGCGGATTCTAAGCAGGAAAAAAGGACGCCTTTTTTGTCAAAAATCCCGCTTTTGGGGAATTTGTTTAAGGCCAAGGAGACGACCAAGGAGTATTCGCAGATGGTGATTTATTTGGTGCCTCATCTGGAGGATGGGGATGTGGTGGAAGTGGCCCTGCACGACCAGGAATGGGCGGAGAGGAGGATGCGTGGATTTGCGGAGGTTTTGGGGGTGGA
>CAZGDL010000020.1:9314-13929 GCA_964525075.1 uncultured Treponema sp. | reverse complement strand
TGGCTTAGCGCTGGGAGCCCCGCCGCAGGCGTTCCGGAGTGAGCGAAGCGAACGGAGGAATGAAGCGATAGCGGAAGGGCGGACATAGCGACGGCACTTGGCGGCCAAAGGCTGGCAAGTGCCGGAAGCCCCATAAAAAAATAAAAAAAATTATCAATAAGGGAGAAGCGATGTTTGAGTTTAAATTAACGCCGGCTTATTGCCTTTTTAATGGGACGGCAATTATAGAACAGCATGGTTCTGAAATTTTATTTATGGTTGAAAATTTGGAAGACGTGGTTTTGCAGGGGCGGCTGAAAAGGGCTTTTAACAATTATCTGCAAACGGTTTGCAAGTTGGAGGATTGTCCGGAGGTCTACAAGGGGGAGAGTAAAGTTCAGTTTGTGAAAGGCAGTCGGGACCAGCTTCGTCATTGTGTTTCGGGCTTGTACAAGGTTGATTTTGCTGAGGCGGAAGGGCTGGAGGCGAAAAAATCGGCGGAAAATCAAAAAGAGGCGGCTGCAATTTTGCTTTTGGACAGTATTTTGCACGAAGCTCGGGAAAAAAAGGCGACGGATATTCATATCGAAAAAAATTGTGTGCGGTTTAGGATTTGCGGGCGGCTGGAAAAGGAGCTGGAACTGCAACCTGAAAGGTCTGGGGAGCTTGTTCAGAGAATAAAACTTTTGGCGGGAATGAATGTTATTGAGCGGCATAAATGTCAGAATGGGCGGTTTGTTTACGGAAAGTCCAATCCGATTTTTGTGAGGGTTTCTACGGTGGCTGTAATCGGGACAAATTATCTGGGGGACGAATCTGTTGTCCTCCGTCTGCTGGATACTAGCCGCATTCCTTTGACTTTGAATTTGTTGGGCTTTAATGAAAATCAGCTGGAAAAAATTCGGGAAATTTCCCATTTAAAAAATGGTCTTGTTCTGGTTTGCGGACCGACTGGGGCTGGAAAGTCGACGACGGTTGCTTCGATTTTGGTCGAGCTGGAGAGGGAAGCCAATGGGAAAATGAAAATTATCAGTATGGAAGATCCGCCGGAATATGTGATTCCTGGGGTAAGTCAAATTCAGGTTGATAAGGAGCATTTTTATTCTTATGACCAGACTTTGAGTCAGGTTTTTAGGCAGGATCCGGACGTAATTATGATTGGGGAAATTCGTGATGAAGTTTCGGCTTCGGTGGCTTTGCGGGCTGCTCTTACCGGGCATCTGGTTTTTGCAACTTTGCACACTGGAAGCCCCGGAGAAGCTTTGTTGCGTTTGGAAAATTTGGGTCTGGAAAGAAAACTGATTGCCTCTGTAATTTGTGGAGTCGTTTGCCAGGAACTGAATTATATGGAAGAAGGCTTTTATCTTTGTGCGGATGTTTCCCTTCCAAAAGAAAGATTTGCCTCAAAACTAGGAAAGTTCATGGCGTCTGAGGAGGTGGACGAATTGTTCACCCACGAGACAAATTACGAATCAGTTTTTGACCAGACTTTGCAGGCTTTGAGCCGGGGAAAATTTGCCCATAAAAGGCTTTGGAAAGGAGGCTCCCTTGATCAGAAAGTTCACAAAAGAATTGGCTGAGATTTTCGTAAAACAAAATATCAGCATTACGGATGCTTTGCGGTTGATGATGAAAAAATCGGCAAGGGGTGGGGGATTTTTGCCTGGAAATAAGGTGAAAAAAACGGCGGAATATCTTTTCAACGAGCTGGAATCGGGGAATTTTTTGTCTAATGCTTTTAAATCCTGTCCTTTTATCTTTTTTGATGATGTTTTTGTCTCTTTTATTTCTATTGCGGAAAAAAATGGGGATTTGAAATCGGCCCTTGAGTTTTTGAATAAAAAATATGAAAGGCGATATTTGAATAAATCAAAATTGCTGGAAATCTCTTTTTATCCTTTTTTTGTGATAATTCTTGCCATCGTTTTTTCCTGCTTTTTGTTCAAATTTTCAAACCAGGGAAATCCATGGGAACTTGTTCACTATGTTTTTTTGCTGATTTTGATTTGCTGCGGTGTTTTTTGGGGGATTTTTAAGATTATTTCGGAAGACAAGTTGTATGAGGCTTTTTTGTCTATTGATTTTTTGGTCAAGGCTAAGGTGGATATTTCGTCGGCGGTAAAAAATGCGGCTTGCATTGTTGGGGAAACTTCCCGGCTGGGAAAAAGTTTTTTGGAAGCCGGCGAAAAGTTGGAGTTTGGGATGTCGTTGGAAAAATCTTTTTCATTTGCGGACAAATATCAGGAGGCTTTTTATTATGCGGATTATTTGGGCGATGAGGGGGATATTTTTGGAAATTTGGCGGTGTGGATTAATTCTAAATCGGAAAAGAGGAGGAGGATTTGCCTAAATCTGGTTGAACCGCTTTTTATAGCCATTACGGGCGGCTTTCTTTTGGTTTTGATTATGAATTTCTTTATGCCGTATATGAATAATTTTGATTTTTTGTAGGGGATTGGAATGGGGAAGGATGATGGAAATGGGGGGGGGACTGGGAATGGAGGGGCGATGGTTAGAATTGAGGGGGGGGAGTCTGGGGCGAGGGCTGAATGACGAGGGGGAGAGATTCCGGAACAAGTCCGGAATGACGTGTGGGGGAGATTCCGGAACGAGTCCGGAATGACGGAAGTTTTGGAGGGATTTTTTGGTTGGAGAGAGGGGAAAATTTTTATGAGAAGGGGGACAAAATGTTGAAAAAAAAGAAAAAAAAGTTTGAGGAAAAATCTGAAAAAAAATGGGGAGGAAAATCGGATGGATTTACTTTTGTCGAAACGTTGGCCGTCCTGGCAATCGGGGCGGTTCTTACTGCCGGAAGTTTTGTTTCGGCGTCAAGGCTTATTTCGCTGGGAAAAAAGACTTCAGCAAAGAACCAAATTAATCAGTTCTCATCAGCCTTGCAATGCTACTTTTTGGACTGCGGAAGATTTCCGACGTCGGAGCAGGGCCTGGCAGCTTTATGGGAAAAACCAGTTCTCTATCCAGTACCGGAAAATTGGGACGGGCCATATCTTGACCGTAAACCGGGAAATGACCCCTGGGGAACGGAGTTTTCCTATATTAGTTCAGAAAGTTCGGCCTTGCCTTCTGATGTTCCGGAAAATCTGCCTTTTGTTCTCGTGTCATACGGAGCGGATAAAAAGTCTGGTGGAGATGGCGAGGGGGAAGACATTGTTTCTTGGAAGTAAAAGTGGATTGGCTTTCATGGTGGTTTTGGCAATTTTTTTTACGTCAATTTTTAATTGCCTGCATTTGAATTGCCTTTATGAATTAAAACTCAATCAGAAAAAACTGGAGATTTTTTCTTCAGAATTGCAGGAAAAAAATCAGCAGAAAATAAGGGGATTTTGATGTGAGATTTGTTTATTTATTTGCTTCTTTAGCGGTCATGCTTCTTTTGTCGGCTGGCTTAAATTACGAAATAAAATCTTTGGAGAAAATTTCGGCTAAGAAAAATTTGGTGAGAAAGGAATTTGAATCCGGGCGTTTTATTTCGGAATCTTTTGCAAATGCCTGTAAAGGTCAAAATACCTTTAATGGTCAAAATACCTGCAAGGGGCGGGGATTTGAATCTTTGGTGCAATGGCAAAAAACTTGCAAGGCAATGTGGGATTTGGATTACATTGGCTGGTCTAAGGCGGATTCTTTTATGAATGTAGAAAATCCTGAAAAAGGACAGCTTTTGTATGGTCGCTGGATTGGTCCCTATGGGAATGGAGAAATATATTACAGGGTTACAGATGAAAGTGAAAAATCTTAATGTCGTGCAGAAAAAAATTGCCTGGAGGCCTTTGGTGCAAAAACTTGCCGGGCAGAATGCAAGTCTGCAAAATGCCGTCGTGCAAAAAGAAGAATTTGACCGCTATTTTATACCTCTGCCGGTATCTTGCCTGCTTGGGAAAAAATCGGAAAAGTACATTTTTTCTGAACTGGAAAAACGGCATCCTTGTTTTTCAAATGAATTTTCTTACGATTCCAGACTGAAAATTTCAAAAAAAGGTTTTGTTTCGGACGTCGTGGTAATCAGAAAATTGAGATTGGGTCAGTATCGGAACTTTTTGGGAGTGAAATTTGCTGAGGACAAGGGAAAAAGGTTTATTTCCAGGAAAGTTAAGTGGCTGGGGATTTTTGCTGGACTGTTTTTGGTCCTGGTGACGGGGCTTGCGGTGAGAGGGCTGGCGTTTAGGAAAGTGCATGCTGGGGATTTGTCTTCCGGGGATTTGCCTTCCGGGGCGGACGTTGGCTTGGGGGCTGGAAAATCACCTGGGGGGCAAGCACTTTCCGGGGCGGGGGCTGGCACTGGGGGCGGGGAAATTGGCTTGGTTGGCGGGGATTTGTCTTCTGGGGCGGGGATTGGCTTTGCGGACGGAAAATCACCTTGTGGGGCTGGGCCTGGCTCTGCTGGCAATCTATCTTCCTCCGGCTTTGGCGTCGGACTTGCTGGTTCTTCCGCTTCCCTGGGACTTGGAGCTGGACTTGATTTTCTGGGCGAAATGAAAAATCTGAATGGTCATATTTCAAATTTTTCCTGGAAATGGGACGGCTTTATGGAAAAAATCACGGCGACGGTGGATTGCGTTTATCCGGAAGATTTTTCTGATTTTCTTAAAAACGGGGAAAGTGAAATTTCGTCTATTAA
>CAZGDL010000020.1:3985-9214 GCA_964525075.1 uncultured Treponema sp. | reverse complement strand
CAGTGAAAGTTATGAGCCTTGGAAAATTTCTTTTGGGCTTTCGGATTTTGGATTTTTGGAAAAATTGGAAAAATTATTGAATGAAGAAGGAATTTATTTGTCTGAAATCACAATGACGAAAGCGGATAAAGAAAAAATCCAGGTAGAAGCTTCTTTTGGGGAATTTGCTGGAGGGGGTGTGAATTTTGGCTTGGCTGCAGAAAAAACTTCTGAGCTTGCCGTCACCCAATCCTCCGAAAAAAATCCTGAAATTGGCCTTGAACCCAACAATTTACTTGGGGCTTTGTCTGAAAATATGGGACTTTTTATCAGAAAAACTAGTTTGGGTAAAAATGGAATGGAAAAAAATGCTGAAAATAGTTTTGGAAAAAAATCGGTAAAAAAAACTGCTGAAATTTCTGGAAAAATTGGTGAAATCAATTATGAAAATGGAAAAAAACTGGTTTTTTACAAAGATAAAAACGGCAAGGTAACAAAAATTTTGGAGAGCGAATAATGGAAAAAAAACTGAAATTTGGAATTGCAATTTTTATTTTGGCGGGAATTTTTGTCGTGGATTTTACCGGCTGTGCTTCAAAACCAAAGGCAAAAGGGCCTGCAGATTTGTACGGTCTTGTCATTGACGAAAAAAATCAGCCTGTTTCGGATTTTGTTATTTCCTGTAAAAAAAATTCTGACGGATGGAAAACGACTATGACTAATCAAACTGGTATGTTTGTTTTTTTTGACGCAGGGTTGGGAAATTACAGTTTTCGTGGAGAAAAAAATGATTTTGTAGGAATGGAAAGTAAAGGGCATATTTTCTCTGACAGGTCGAAAATTTTTTGTTTCCAGGTGATGAGTATCGATCAGACTTTGAATCAGATAGAAAAACTGGCTCAAAACGAAGATTACGATACTGGCCTGAAATTGCTCAAACAAATTAAGTATGACAAAAAGTCCCCTTCTGCCAAAGTTATCAGCTTTTATAAAAAACAGCTGGTAATCAAAAAAGCTGAAGCAAGACGGCAAGATTACGAGGAAAAAAAACAAAGGGCTGAGGCTGAAAAAATTGAAAAAAAACTGGCAAAAAAGCAAAAAGCCGAGGAAAAAAGGCAAAAATCTGAAAAAAAAGGAGTGACCGAGAATGAAGCAAAATAAAATAATAAGCAAATTTTTATTAATCATCTGTATCTTGTTTTCTGCTTGTTCTGCTTATGCAAAAGAATCTGTGCCATATATTGTGAGTGGGGAAGTGGTTTTGAGTTCGGAAGCATCTGAATTTAACGCCGCTGGTTTTGAATTTTATTTTTTGAATAAATCTGAAAAAACTGTGAAAAAGTTTACGCTTGTTTTTTTTCTGTTTGATGAAGATGGGGAACCAATCAGCAACGGAAGAAGCAACATCGTAATTTCGGTTGAACATGAAATAGAGGGAAATGATTATCTGACTGCTTGTTTGAGTTTGGATAAATATCTCAATGAAATTCCTGAAGTGCCTTATGAAGTTGATTATTTGTATGTTAGTAAAATTGAATATGTAGATGGAAGTGATTGGGATGACCCTCTTGGAATGTTGAATTTCTAGAGGAGGTCGTTATCAATACGCGAAAAATCAGTATAAAAAAATTATCTTTACTGGGGATTTTGGGATTTTTCATTTGTCTTTGTTCTTGTGAACTGGGAATTGGTTATTTTGGGGATGGGGACACTGTGGTTATTTTAGATGAAATTGTTGATGAGGCTACTGAAAATCCAAGTGAAGATATAAAAATTGAAGGGAATGATGAGAATAGTGAAAAACTAGTAAATGGTGATGGTGAAAATGATGATGGCAAAAATGATGATGATGAGACTAGTTTAAAAGATGATGATGAAAATGGTGTAAAAGGTGATGATGAAAATGGTGAAAGTTCTGGGAAAAGCCTTGAAATTGAAAAAGAAATTGAAAATGTTTTGAAACAGAGAAATGAGCTTGTTGTAAAAATAAATGAAAAGGTTGAAGGAAAATCATCAGAATCATCAAAAGCAAGAGAATCATCAGAATTAATTGAAGAAAAAGAATCAAGAGACTCACATGATTCAACAGACTTCGCTGACACATCTGATTTACCTGACACGGCAATCTCGTCTGACACAGATGGGGAAACAGACACAGCTGGGGAAATTGACACAACAGAGAGTGCTGATTCACTAGAGACTGATGACACCCAAGAGTCAGTTTGCACACCAGGGAAAATTGACCTAACGGGGGGCTCTGGCTCACCAAGGGCATCTGACACACCAAAAGCCACTGTCACCCCAAAAAAATCCAACGGAAGTGCTGATAAAACTGAAAACGACAGCAATCTCATCAGCAAACAGAAAGAAGCCATCAAGCAAAAGTTGAAAAATCAGAAAAAGGAAAGCGAAGATTTTGTTATCGAAGATATTGAAGAAATTGTTGATGATGTAGAAGAGGTTTCTGAAGAAGAAGTCGTTGATGAGAATACTGACAGTGATGATTCTGTCGATACGGAAGCTGAAAATGCGGAATCTGACGGTGCGGAAACTGATGATACGGAAGTTGATGGTACGGAAACTGGCGGTGTGGAAGAAATTGTTGAGGAAGTAAAAATCCCTTCCTGGAGCATTCTTGTTTACATGGCTGCTGACAATAATCTTGAAACTGCCGCTATTACTGACTTTATAGAAATGGAAGCTTCAGTTTTGAATACAGAAGAAGTTTCTGTTTTTGTTTTGTTGGATCGAAATCCTGCTGATGATTCGTCTGATTCTAACTGGTCTGGGACAAAACTTTTTCGTTTGAAAACTCACAGAAATGATAGTTCAAGGAATTTATTGTCCGAAGAATTGGTTTGTCCTGATTTGAATCTTTCTTTGGATTATGAAAGGGAATTGGATACGTCATCTGGTTATGTTCTTTCCGGGGCTTTGAATTTTATTCAGAGGGAATTTCCTGCAGAAAATTATGGTTTGATTTTATGGGGACATGGTTCTGGTTTTAAGGGCTTTGCTTATGATGAAACTTCTAAAACTTACATGACTTTGGATCAACTTGAAGGTGCAATTTCTTCTAGTATGGCTGGAAAAAAATTGGGATTTTTTGGCTTTGACACATGTTTTGGAGCTACTGCGGAAGTTATGTATCAGATTAAAGATTGTGCTGAATATGCAGTGGGATCTGAAGGTTTGGTAAAGTCTGCTGGTTGGAATTATTCCAATCTGATGAATGTTTTTGAGAGGGTTGACGAAAAGACTCCTAAGGCAATGGCAATGGCTGTTTTGGAACAATTTAAGCAATCTTATGAAAGTATTAATAATGCTTCATGTTCTGTAATCAACCTTGCCGAGGTCAAGACTTTTGTATCTGTTTTTGATGATTATATGGCTCAGGTTTCTGATTTGATTGTAAATCGGAAAATTCGTAATGAAATACTGGGAATTCTTTACTCAAATGCGAATTGTCAAACTGAAAAATATACTTATGGTACAGATAATAGCGACATCTATCTTGATATAAATTCTTTGGTAAGTCAACTTTCGATTTATCTTGAAGATTATCAATCAGAACTTTCTCCATATTTAACAAAATTTAATGATTCTGTTTCAAAAATGATTGTAGACAGTTGGAATTCTAAAAATACGAATCCAGGCCTTAGCCTTTATTTTTCAACTTTGGGGACAGGAAATCTTTTGGTGGCAAATCATCCGTTGGCTTATGTAAATGGAAAATCTGTAAATCAAATTGATTTTGTTTCTGATTGCCAATCTTATGTTCCGTCGGTTTCTGGTCAAAGTAGTTTTTTGGATAAATTGTTTTACAAAAATTTTTAATGATGGGGCCTCTAAAATTGTAATTTTTAGAGGCTATTAAAAAAAATGAAAGTAACTATTCAGAATATTGTTTTTGGGCATAGCAAAACCGAGTGTCATGCTGAACTTGTTTCAGCATCTTTTTTGCAAAGAGATTTCGGAACAAGTCCGGAATGACGTTTCTGAGTAGTTACAAATAAAAAATTAAGAGGGTTGTTTGTGAAAAAGAAAATATTTATTTTAAATTTTTTGATCCTGGAATTTTTTCTAGGTGAAATTTTTGCGGCCACATCAAGTGGGCGGGAAGTACATTCATCTACAATGTCAGGAGGTGGTACTTATTATTATACTGTTTCAAAAAAATCCGGTTCTGGAAGTTCAGGTACCAGTGGTAGTAGTTCCGGTGGAAGTTCTTCTAGTAGCAGTAGAGGAAGCTCTAGTGGTTCTAGCAGTTCTAGCAGCGGAAAAACAGGCGGAAGTTCATCAAGATCTGGCGGAAGTAGCAGTAGTTATGGGGGCAGCAGTTCTGGAAGTAGCTATGGAAGCAGCGGAGCTAGAGGAAGTAGCGGTTCTAGCGGAAGTAGCTCCAACGGAAGCGGTGGCTCTAGAGGTAGCAGTTCCAGCGGAAGTAGTTCCAGTGGCGGAAAATCATCCAGCGGTGGTAGTTCTGGGGCAAGTTCGAGCGGAAGTTCAGGAAGCAGCAAGTCTGGGAGCAGTGGGGCTAGCTTTTTTAGTAGCATTGTATCAGCGGTGAAAAGTTGGTTTTCTGGTGGAAAGTCAAGTGGAAGTAGTGGTTCTAGTTCAGGTAGTAGCAACAGCAGTAAATCTAGTTCAAGCAGTAGCAGTAGTTCTAGTGAAAGTACGACCAATTCCAGTAGTAGCAAATCTACATCAGCTAGTACTACGACCTCCAAAAATAGTTCAACATCAAGTAAAAGTACATCGACTGATAGTAAGTCTAATTCAAGTTCGACTACTGGCAAGAATAGTTCAAGTTCTACAGGAAGTTCGACAGGTAATTCAACCGCCGGCAAGACTAGTTCGGGGACAACAGGAAGTTCGACCGCCGGTAAAACTATTTCTTCTTCGACGTCCACATCGGCATCTAGCAAGAATAGTTCGACTTCAACGTCAACCTCTACATCCTCGTCAGACAAATCTAATAAAAGTTCGACTTCGTCTTCGTCAACATCAAACTCGCCTTCGGCTTCGACCTCGAATTCAACTTCAAGTAAAAGTACATCGACTGATAGTAAGTCTAATTCAAGTTCGTCTGCTAGCAAGAATAGTTCAAGTTCTGCAGGAAGTTCGACAGGAAGTTCGACTGCTGGAAAGACTAGTTCGGTGACAACAGAAAGTTCGACTGCCGGTAAAACTACTTCTTCTTCGACGTCCACATCGGCATCTAGCAAGAATAGTTCGACTTCAACGTCA
>CAZGDL010000020.1:0-3885 GCA_964525075.1 uncultured Treponema sp. | reverse complement strand
GGTAAAACTACTTCTTCTTCGACGTCCACATCGGCATCTAGCAAGAATAGTTCGAATTCAACCTCAGCTTCACCTTCGGCTTCAAAGTCCACATCGGCATCTAATAAAAATAGTTCGACTTCGGCTTCTAGTTCAAGTTCAACTTCGTCTTCGACAACATCAACTTCAGCCTCGACTTCAAACTCGCCTTCGACTTCACCCTCAACTTCATCGTCATCTACATCATCGTCAAGTTCATCTATATCGTCGACATCTTCTTCATCCTCATCATCGTCGTCAAATACAACAACTGTTGTAAAATCGTCCCAAATGGCTGGTGGTGGGACTTACCAGTACACTGTTATTCAAAAAAAATCTTCTGAAAATTCAAGTTCTAGTGAAAGTTCTTCTAACAGTAAATCTACAGCTAGTAATAATGGCAGTGGTAAAACTAGTTCAAATTCTCTTGCTTCTAGTAATTCAAACGTAGCTACAAATGCAAATAGCAAAAGTGAAGAAAATAAAGCTGCAAAAGCTGAAGCTGATGCACTCAAGACAAAGGAAGTTGCTGCTATAGAGGCAAAAAAAGCTGCTGAGCAGAAGGCAAAAGCTGAAGCTGATAAAGCTGCAAAAGCTGAAGCTGATGTACTCAAGGCAAAGGAAATTGCTGCTATAGAGGCAAAAAAAGCTGCTGAACAGAAAGCGAAAGCAGAAGCTGATATGCTAAAAGCAAAAGAAGCCGCTGCGCTTCAACAAAAGGAAGCTGAAGAGAAAAGGCTAAGAGAAGAAGCGGCTGCTCTAAAAGCCGAAGCTAAAGCTGCTGAAGATACTATGAATGATTGTATTGATGATTGTAATGCAGAAAAAAAGAAACTCGCTGATGTCAAAGCTAAATTAAAAAAGAAGTTAGGGGCAGATGAAAAAACTGAACTCAAAAAGCAAAGAGATGAATTAAAAGAAAGTGTCAAAGATAAGGAAGAAATCAGAGATGATGCTGCGGATAAAACGACAATTGCTTATAACATTCTAGGTGCTTTTTTTAAGGAACATGGACTTGTTGGCGATCCTGTGAAGGTTGTCTCTGGAGATTTTTTTGCTGAATACACTGATTTTGAAGCTACTGATTATCTGGAAAAGTTTCAGGTAAAAAGAAATCTTTTAGGTTCTACGCTTGCTGACTCTTTTGGTGCTGGCTGGTCTTGTTCTCTGGATTCAAGAATTATTCGTTGTAGTTTTGAATCCCAAGCTGAAGTTTATGATTACGTGAACGAAGGTTTTGCTGCCACTGATGGAATGAAATCTGCTTTTGATTCTTACACAAGTCAGTATTCGAAAAAATATCCACGATCTGAAATTGAATCTTACAGAAATGAAGCTTTGGATGCGGAAAGTCAATTGAAGGGCGTAAAAGAATATTTGGACGAACGCGAAGCTGTAAGGAAAAATCTTTCTGAAAAAAATAAGTATGTTACTTATGGAAGATATGCAGATTTGTCATCTTACACTGGCACTGAGGATTTTTTAATTTATCTGGATGAAGAGGGGCTGGAGCATCACTTTTATTACGAGGGTAATAATATTTGGAGGGCTTTGGGAACCTTATTCGCGGCTGAAGTTTATATTCAGGAATTGACGGAGAATGATGGAGGCGGTTATCAGCTAGTTTTTGCTGATGGTCACAGAAAAAAATATTCTGCATACGGAATTCTTGAGTATGAAAGTGATTTGAATGGTAATAAAGTTCAATATTCTGCGGTGAATGGAAAAATCAACCAGGTCAAATTAAAAACTGGGGAATTAATCACAATTACAAGGAGGTCTGATGGAAAAATCACTCAGATAAAGGGACCTGTTTCGGGGCAAACGAATTATTATTACAGTGGAAACTATCTTACAGGGGTTTTAAACAATGATGGAGTTTATTTGGCTTTTGAAAATGATCAAAATGGAAAACTTAGTAAAATCACAAAAGCTGATAATTCTTTTATTTGTTTGACTTATGAATATGATTCTAGTCTTTGGAAATATGTCTGTACGGCTGTAACTGACGAAAAAGGTCAAAAAGAAACTTTCAGATATAATCCGAGTGAAAGAAAATTGGTTCATACTACTGTGGATGGGGTGGAAGAAATTTATGTCTATGCTGCTGACGGAAATACAATTTATCGAAAAAATCGGTATGGCACTGTTTCTGAATTTGAAACTGATGAAAACGGTTTGATAAAGGTGGCGTCGGAGGATGGCGTAAAAAAATCTTTTACTTATGATTCTTTGTTTAGACCTGTTACGATGACGGATGCTACTGGGGCTGTCACTCGCTTTGAGTATAATGACCGAAATCAATTGACAAAATTGACTGATGGTGATGGTTTTTATTCTTCGTATGAATATGACGAAAAAGGTAATCTGACCCAGGTTTGGTTTTGTAATACTTTGGTAAAATCTTATTCATATTATTCATCTGGACTTGTGAAAGAAAAAATTGAAAATAATTGTAAAACTACTTATGAGTACAATGAGTATGGAAGATTGACCAAGCAAATTGATGAAATTCCGGGATATGGGAAATTTAGTCAGACTTGGACCTACGATTCAAGTAATAGGCTGGTAAAATACGTGGACGGAGGAAATCTTGAAACTACTTACGCTTATGATTTTGAAAATGGGAAAAAAGTGACTGAAATTTACAATGGGCGGCGTAAAACTGAACGTTTTTATGATGGTAAAAATCGGGAAAGTCAAGTTATAACAAGTGATTTGAAAACCGGAAAATCTTATCAAAAAAAGGTGGTTTACGATTCTCATAGTAATGTTCTTCAAATTTATCTGGATGGTCAACTTTCGGAAGAAAATCAATATTCGGCGACGGATGCACTTGTTGCAAATGTTAAATGGAATCTTACTGAGGATGGAGCAAATGTCAAAAAGCAGGGCATAAAGACTTCTTATTTGTACAATTCGCAGGGCTATCTTATTTGCGAGAAAATGTCACTTGTTTATGGGGATGAAAATTCTGGCGGTGGAAATTCTACTGATGGAAAATTCGGGGCGGTTACAGAAGATGAATTGTTTTTGAAACAAATCACTTATAAAACATTTGGAAATCAAAAAACTGCAATTTGCAAAAATAAGGAAGGATTTTCTTTTGTTTATGATTTTGATTTGCTTGGCCGGCTTGTAAAAGTTACTTATCCTAACGGGGATTTTGAAAAAACGACTTATACAAAAGGCGGACGAATTAATTCTAAAATTGACCAGAATAATAATCTGAAGAATTATCATTACAGAAGTGACGGAACTTTTTACATTGAAGAGCAAAAAAATGGGCTGATTGGAACTTACGAATTTGACGCCTATCAAAGATTGCTTGAGATGAAAGATTTTTCGGGGCTTTCTTATGAATTTTCTTATGATGGACTTGGCTTAAAAAATCGGGAATGTGGACCTGGCTATGAGTTTATTAACAAATACGATTTGTACGGTAGAAGGCTTTCTTGCCAGCTTTTTGAAAATTCTGGTTCGCTAACATTTTTGTCTGAAATTGTCTACGATGACGAAAATACTTTGGCTACGGTAAAAAGAGGCGGGGAAATTTATGAACTTATGCGGTTTGATGCTTGGGGACGACCAATTGAGGTTACCAATAAAAATGGCAAAGTCTGGATTTCTTACGATGCACTGGGCAATCAGATTTCCTATATTGATGATGAAAATAATTTGACAAAAGTCGAATATGACGGAAATTCTGAAATTGCTTATGTGACTTACGCCGATGGTTCTTGGCTGGAGATTTTGCATAATCCTTGTGGGGAATTTGTCAGCTCTAAAAGCGGAAATGCTGGAAAAGAAAGTGCGACTTCTTCGATGGATTTTTCGGTGGATTTTTCGCTGGAAAATCGAGCTTGG
>CAZGDL010000019.1:0-21178 GCA_964525075.1 uncultured Treponema sp. | reverse complement strand
CACTCCAGCCCTGATAATTCATATAGTAATATCTTTGATTTAAATCCAGGGAAGGTGTCCAATAGTTTACAAGTCCAGTTGCATTTTCGTGAGAAAGTGACAAAGTCTGGCTAAATCCGATTGGCAAGTTTCCAATCCAACTTTGTGAATAAGTAAAATCCAGAGATTGTTCTATATTTGAAATTGTTGTAGAAGCGGAAATAGATTTTCCTTCACCAAACAAGTTAGAATTTTCGAGTTTAAGATAAAGAGAAATAGGGATTTCGTTAGGATCTGTAACGCCAGAGAAGGTAACCCCGAACTGGAACATAGAAGTAGATTGTTCTTCCACTGTCCAAACCAGGTCAACAAGGTTTTCTTCCGACCCCTGCTGAGGTTCTGGAATAATATTCGAGAAATACTGCAGGTTCATCAAACTTCGCATGGCATTTATGATTTTATCACGAGAAAAAATATCACCAGGCTCAATTGGAATTTCACGGCGAATTACAAATTCCTTAGTTTTATTATTTCCTTTGATAACGATGTTTTCGACGTGGCTACGAGCTCTTTCCTGAATCATAAGTTCATAAGAAATTTCGTGGCGGTCAGAATCTTTTACAGGAAGAGGATAAAATTCATTGGACATATATCCATTTTCATAATAAACACTTTGAATAGTTGAAAGATCTTCCTGGAATTTTGTTTCGTTATAAACAGAACCAGCCTTTAATTTTGGGGCAGGAAGAAGTTCCGATTCAGAAAAAACTTCATTTCCTTTAATCTTAAGTCCTGTATAAGTATATTGAGAACCTTCCTGAATAATGAAAGTCAAAGTCAATTCATTACGTTTTTTATCTTCGTTATAGGAAGATTCAGTTTTTACATCAAGAACATTTACATCAGCATAACCACGCTCTCTATAATAAGCGGCAATAACCTGCTTATCGCGTTCCAGAGTTGAAGGCTGGTAGGCACCGTCTTTAAAAAGTCCAACTTCTTTTAATTCCAGTTTCTTTTTTAAAGTACGAGTTGAAGCAATTGTATTTCCAGAAAAATCAATAGTTTTGATAACTGTGCTTGCTCCTTCCTGAATATTGAAAGTGATAACAATTCCACTATCAGTTTCTTTAATTTCATGAGAAACTTTTGATGCAGTATAGCCCTTTGAAAGATAATAATTTCTGATTGTTCGCTCATCAACAAGGACTTTTGATTCTACATAAATATCAGAAGTTTTAACTTTGATTTGCTCTCGCAATTCACCATTACGAATCTGCTTATTTCCGGAAAAATTTACACTTTTAATAACCGGTCGCTCCACTACTTCAAAAACCAGAAGAACGTTTGTATCGCCTTCTTTGGTAGAAGCGTGTTTAGCGTAAGGACTAATATCATCAAAATAATCCAAAGCATAAAGACGATCCAAAATGTCATTGAAAGTTTCATCATTGAAAGGCTGGTCTATAAAAGCTGCTGTAATTCCAGTTAAATCTGATTTTTTTACATTTTTTAACCCAACAAAATCAATTTTTGAAATTGGCTGATCCCAATACCATTCGCTATCTTCAGCAAAAATAAAAAAAACTGAAGTAAAGATGATAAAGAAAACGGAAAGCAATCTACGATGCATGTAAAACTCCTGTCAAAATGCTATCTTCCATGAAAGTTCAAGTGACGCAGAAGGAACAAATTGGCCCTTTAGTAAATCATTTATATTCGGAGTCATACTCGCACGAATATTTGCGATTGGTGACTCCAGTTCCAAACCAAATTCTGGCTGAAAATCTAAAGAATTCAATGAGATACTATTTGCACTGCCATCAACAGCTGAAATGTGAAGCAAGGCATCAACATATAACGAACTATTCAGGTACTTACCTATATAAACAGTTGAATTATCCAAAAGGTTACCAATCGTTATTGTATCTCGTGAAGATTTTCCTGAAGAACTTAAGTTCAGGGTATTCTGCAAGAAATTGGTTCGTAGGGAAAATATATCAAAATTAAGCAAATCTCGCAACTTATTCTCGGCAGTACGAACAACCGTTGACTGGAGAGCATAATCTGACGCGGCAACAATGAAATTTGCAGCATTTTCCGAATCGGCCACAACAATTTGGCCCAGCAAAGAGCGGATTTCGTTTTCGGATTTTGCAGGGACACTGGTAAACCTAGGATTTGCATTTTGCAGGTATTGATTTTCCATTGTCAAAATGATTTTTACAGTCTGGTTTCTTTCATCTTTTTCGCGGGTTTCAGCAGTAATAGTAACAAGAGGATTGGAAATATCATCAGGATTAAACTTAATAGAACCAGATTTAATATAGAAGTTTCTGTTCAAATATGATAAATCCCCAGATTTTAAGCCCAAAAGTCCGTCAACAATGTAAGAATTTTCTTCCTGGTCAACTTTTACATTTATAACCGTGTTAGGCACAAAAACACAACGAAGTAGAGGGTCAAATGTAAGGGAAACATGGGTTCCAAGAGTTACTTCCAGATCAGTTTTTATAAGCAGAGAATCTTCATCATTATCTTTATCACTATTTTTATCATTTTTATCTGACAGCTGGCTGTTTTTTGAATTGGCAAAGGAAGATATTGATGATGTGATAGAAACTTTATCACCAAAAACTTTTCCTGTAACTTCGACAATATTTCCTTCGTAGTAAAGCTGAAGATCGGTGGAAAGATCGCCCTCAAACTTAAACAAATCATTGCTAACATAAACCGGGAAAAGGTCTTTTTTCACGGTTTTTACAGAACCTTCAAGGTGGTTCATTGCCCATTTATTCAGGAAAAATTTAAGTTCCAGTTCTGCCCTTGCCCCACTTTTTGTTGTGAAGATGTTTTTTGCAAGGTCAATTTCGTTTCCATCAAAATTCAAAGTTACAAGGTCGGATGTCATTTTTTGTTTTGTGATTACCGGGAGTTTTAAATCAACTTTTGAAATATTCATAGAACCAGAAAAATCTGGGTCGTCAAGAGAACCGCCAATGTGAACGCCCCCCTGCAAAAGTCCGCTATTTATGATAGCTAAATCATCGATATTTACATAGGTACAAAGTTTTTGCAGGTCAACCTTACAATCGCTAAGATTCATATCAGCAAATGTCATATTTCCAAAGCCCGCAAGTTTTGCCTGGAGAAAATCCTTGTTGTCAATATTAATATCCATATTGCCGTCCAAAGAAAGGCTACCTGTAACGCCGGCATTTTCGGACGAGAAAAGGGCAAATTGTTTATCAGAATACAAAAGATTAAATGACAGAGGGAACTGCTTTTTGAGCAAGGATCCAGCCATTTTTGGAGTCGAAAGGCTAACCATAAATGAATCTGGCAGGAATTTTCCCTGGGGAACTATGGCGTTTGACAGGGAGAGGGTCAAAGGAGCTTCCAGGCTTTTTCCCATTAAATCACAATTTAAATCGCCGGTGGCTTCCATCGACATTGTTTCTAACGAAGCTTTTGCCTGGATATTATTCACATTCACAAAATCATAATGAATATTCAAATCATTAATATCCAAATCTCGGTCTTCCAAAACCATGCTGCCGGTAATATTTAAAAATTCTGACGAAATTAAAACTGAAGAATCCTGAACATTTAAAGAAACATAAGGGTGTTCGATTGTCCCCGAAGTATACAAAGTGGCAGAAAGTCTGTTTGCATCATTTTGCATAAGGCCAAAACGGTTGAGTCCGAAAGAAGTCAACTGAAGCTGCATATTTATAAAAATAGACTTCATAATATTTTCGCGGGTAAATGGCAGGTGGTAAGGATTAGAAATATTTCCGTCCAAAATGATGCTTTCTTCTGAAAGAGGATTTTTTACATTCAGCATAAGACCGACAGAATCAAAAAGCCCCTCATTGATGTTTAGCATTAAATCGGCAGTACCGTTCAGGGCAGAATACAAATCAGAATAGGCAAGAGAATTAATTTGTGCTCCATATTTTGTCATATTGCCCGAAAAAACAAGTTTTGGGCTGACCGAAAGGCTGGAATCTGCAAGTTCGGCTTCAAAATTAGAAATCTGCACCTGGGGGCCGTTTTCACTATCATAATGAAAGGAAGAATCTGTCGTAAAAATGATAGAATTTTTACCCAGGGCTACAGGCAGGGATTTTAAGATAAAATGTCCATCAAAATTTTTATTTTGATTAAAGCGGAATTCAAAATCGGTACCATAATCTCCTGTGACGGTTACCACTTCTGGCATGATAGAACCAGAAAAACGGTAAGGAATTGAGCCGGAATTCAAATCCAGGGTAAAAAACATATCAGAAGAATCTAAAGCCTTGTCAAAAGTTCCAGAAGCCTGGCAGGCGTATTTGCCGTAAACAAGAGAAAACTGGTCAATCTGAATATTTTGTTCAGAACCGTTGAGCGAAATCATCAAAACCTGGTTATCGGCTTGGGTGTTGGCAGCAAGAATGTAAGGCACGTTGTAAGAAACCGAGGTCAAATCAGTGGAAGCGTAAATATCACCGGAAAGCATATATGGGGCAAGTTTATCTGAAAATTTCTGGATTGTTGATGAAATATCGGTATTCAAAAATTGGGCTGCAAAAGCTGCCAAACTATCACAATAAATAGAGTTTACAGAAATATTTGCCTGCAGATAATTTGATTTTGTCAAATAAGAGCCGGTAAATGAAAGCTGGCCCGGCTCATAAGAATCGGTGTGGGCATAATCATAAGATTCAAAAGTAAAATCATAAGAATCTGACTGGGGCAAAAGGGTAAATTGAAGGGCTGTAAGGGCCTTATCCCCAATAAAAAGTTGGGGCGAAAAAGCCATAAAGCCCTGGTCCAAAGAATCTATGTAAATTTCTGTAGAAATAGCCTTGTCGTTAGCCATGACAAAATATGGCAGGCCAATAAAGCCGGACAACTGTTTTGTAGCGTAAACGAGGCTTAAATCAGCAGAAGCAGAAATCCTTTTGCCAGAAATTTCAAACTGGTGCAAATCGCAGGAAGTCTGGTCTCCGGAAATATCAAAGACCAGGTCAAAACCTTCCGGGAAAACTTCGGCTGGAACGTGAGCCCTGGTATTTGAATTGAAATTCAAAAATTTTTCATTCAAATTGCAGGCCAAAATTGTGTCCGTATCGACTGTCATATTTTTGAATTTTTTTAGCTCTTTTTGGTGGGAATTTACGGTCACAACAGAAACCGGCGACAAATTGCTGCTTTTTATCTGGGCAGAAAGGTCGCCCGTAAGGAGATTGAAAGTTGCAGCCACAGACAAAGGGTTTACCGCTTGGACTGTGTGAATGTCAAAAACAGAATCATTATAGCCGACATGAAGATTTAATTTATTCAGCCGGGCATTTCCGTCGGTGAGGTTGGAAATTTTTACATTTAACTGGGAATTGTTTAGGTTTGGGGTCAAAGTTCCGTCAAATTCCACTTTTGAAGTAATTTCGTTTTTGTATGATTTGATTTTTGCTGCCAAATTTGAATCAAATTGAAGTTCTAGGATTTTTTTTCGGGCATTATTATTTATGATTACAGATTTTACGTTAAGGATAAAATTTACAGGCTCTTTATCATAAGAAAAATCCAGATTTTTTAGTTTGATATTGCCTGGCAGGATTTTTTGGATAGAAGAATCTTCCCCATCTACCTCACCTTCTAAAAATTTTGAAAAATCGAGACCTTCAAACAGGTAGGTTAATTCGTCCACATCAATTTTAATTCCGTCCACAACAATCGAAGAAATTCCATTTTGAATGTCTTTTTTGACCAGGCGGAAAAGTTTAAAACCTATATTTGCTTTGGAAACTTCAAGAACTTTGTTGTCATCTTTATCATAAATTGTAATATCGCGGATATAAATGTTTGACAAAATAGACGGGGACAGGGACTCATAAGTAATTTTAAATCCTGTTTTTTCAAAAATATATGATGATAGAGAGGATAGCTTGGTATCAACATTTTTTTGAATTGCATTGTGCAAAGGAAGGCTGATAACCATAGCCAGTAAAATGAGAATAATCAAAATGTAACTGCGAATTCGCCCAAGTTTGTACAAAGAGCCCATTTTAATCGCATAATTATATCAAAAATTTGCGTGGCTATATAGAGTTTTCTAAAAATTGTAATTTTTACCTCTTCCCTTTATAATTGCTTTATGATTTTGAAAAATTTTATTGTATTTGAAGGAATTGATGGGGCTGGAACTTCCACCCAAATTAAAAAGCTGGTGGATTCTAATCCTCAGAAATACACTGCCACTGCGGAGCCGACTGCTTCTGCAACTGGAAAATTTTTACGCCAGATGCTGGCTGGGGATTTTTCTGTTGATGAAAAAACTAACGCCTACCTTTTTGCAGCAGACCGGTGCGAACACATTTACGGCAAAAATGGGGTGATTGAAACTATAAATTCTGGAAAAATAGTCGTAAGTGACAGGTATTTTTTTTCTAGTCTTGCCTACCAGTCTATTTCTTGCGGACAAGACCTGCCAAAACTTTTAAATTCCCCTTTTCCTCTTCCAGAATACCTGTTTTTCTTTGAAATAAATCCAGAAATTTCTCTGGCCCGGGTAAATGCCAGAAACGAAAAAAAAGAAATTTACGAAAAAATTGATTTACAGAAAAAAATTGCAGCAGAGTACGAAAAAATCATCAGCGAATATGAAAAAAATGCAACAGAAAGTGGTATGAAAATCATCAGAATTCCGGCAGAAAAAAGCATTGAAGAAATTTTTGCTATGATTTTGGAAGTTTTAGGATAGATTCAAGGGCAGCTCTAAAAATTACAATTTTTAGAGGCTCAATCAAAAGTTATCTCTAAAATAAAATTTTCACATTCCGATAATATCAGAGTGAAAAAGCCTTTTGTAAAAATTATTTTATCAATCTTATTGCTCACTTTTACTGCCTCGCCGCTTTTTGCCTATATGACAAAATACAAGGAAGATTGGTATAAACTTTACCACGTTCACTATCAGCAGTATCCGGACGACTGCATTGAAAATATCTACTGGCTGGAAAAGGCTGCCCAGGCTGATTTTTGTAATCCCCAATTTCTAGATATTAAAATTGAAACAGAAAAAGAATGGGAAAAATATCGCTATCTTTTTCAAATGCACATAAATTTAAAACTGATTGAACAGCATTTACGACTTGGCCGCACTTATGATAAAAAGACTGTTTATTTTTATGATGCTCCCTGGAAAGACGAATATCTTCGCAACATGGAAAAGGCCCTGTCTTGCTATAAGGCAGGACTTTACTACTGGCAGGAAGCAAAAGTCTGGTGTGAAAAAGCCAATGCCTCGTCTTTCAACTTTTTATTTATTACAGGCAAGCAGAACTGGGAAGATGAAAGAGAAAGAATTGTAAATGGTGATTTGGATTACGAAAAAATGCTTAACCGGGAAATAGAACGGTTAGAAAAAAACATCAAAGAACTTAACGAAATGGACAAAAAATACTAATATGTTGTCACTATGGCTAGTGATTCTATTTCAATTTCCTACCCTTCAATTTATCCAGGTGCAAAAAAAACTGAAATCAATTTTTATTCTGGTAAGCCAGATTTGGTGAAACTATTTTTTGATGGGGATACCGATGGCAAAATTGACACCGGGGCGGTCGCTGGCACTCCAGGGGTTGCGGATTTTGACAAAAAAGGTACACCTGCTCCCCAGACCTGTCAAAAAAGATATTTCATTACAGACGCAAATGTTGCCAGCTTGGACTGTATGCAAGATTTTACTGCCAAATTTGAAGACGGAGTTTACAATGACAAAGATTATCTGCTGGTTTTAGGCTCTGGCGAAAAATACAAGACAATCGAAACTCTTCTTTCCATCATAACCGCAGCTGCAGAAGCTGGCTTTACCCGAAAAGATATGTTTGTAGGAATTGGTGGCGGAGTTATTTGTGATATTACAGCCTTTGCCGCATCCATTTACGAAAGAGGAATTGAAGTTCAGTTTGTGCCTACGACCTTGCTTGCCATGGTTGATGCGGCCGTTGGCGGAAAAACATCCTGTGATTATGAAAATTCTAAAAACATAATGGGGACATTTTTTACTGCCTCAAAAGCCTATTATTTTCCGGAATTTGTTCAATATCTTCCGGAAATTCAATATAATTCCGGGCTTGCAGAAGCATTTAAAACTGCCCTGCTTTTTGATAAAGATTTATACGAAACATTCAAAAATGAAGATAAAAAAATTCTGGCCCGCGACCGCACACTTCTCGAAGAAATCATAAAAAAATGCGTAATCGCGAAAGGCAAAATCGTTGAAAAAGATTTTTCTGGCGAAAACGTAAGGGCATATTTGAGTCTGGGCCACACTTTTGGCTACGCTTTGGAAAGTCTGGCTGGTCTTGGAAATCTTGTTTATGGAACTACTGTTGCCTGGGGAATTGGACGGTCCGTAGAACTTGCTTATAAAAAAGAATATTGTCTCCAGGCTTTTAAAGACGAAGTTTTGGAAATCCTGGAAAAATACGGCTGGGAAAGTCAAGCAATTCCTCCAATCATACAAGGCGGCGGAGTTGGCGAACGACTTTTGGCTGTAATGCACAAAGATAAAAAGAATTTTTCTGATAAAATCAGGCTGGTTTTGCAAAAAGGGGTCGAAGACACTCTCGTAGAAGAAGTTGATGATAAGGATATTTTATCGGTATTAAAATGAAAGATACAGAACATTATTTTGACTGGGCTGCGACAAGTCCCACAGACGAAGATATTTTAAGAGAATCTCTAGAAGAAACTTTGGAGAACTGGGGGAATCCTTCCAGCGTCCACGAAGTTGGAAAAAAAGCAAAAAATCTTTTGGACACCGCCAGAAACCGTGCGGCAAAAGCTCTGGGGGTAAAAGCCGAAAATATTTATTTTACTTCTGGTGGAACGGAAAGCGACCAGATTCCCCTGCTTTCAGTTTTGACAAAGCCTTCAAAAGGCACAGTTTTAATCAGTTCTATTGAACATCCGGCAATTAGGGAACAGGCGCTGGCTTTAAAACATTGCGGTTGGAATGTAATTTCAATTCCAGCTGATAAAGACGGCATAATTCAGCCGGAAGCGGTCACAAATCTTTTGACAAATGACACAATGCTTGTTTGCGTTATGGCAGTAAACAACGAAACCGGCAGTATCCAGCCAATTTATAAAATTGCAGACGCCATCACAAAAGCCTGCCAGGGAAAGCGCCGGCCAAAATTTCATGTGGATTGCGTCCAGGCTGCAGGAAAAATCAACTTGGATTTGGCTTACCCTGGAATTGATTCTGCCGCCCTTAGTTCTCACAAAATTTGTGGACCTAGGGGAATTGGGATTTTAGTTTTAAAGGATGGGCTGGAAGCATTTTTGAAGGGCGGTGGCCAGGAAAAAGGAATTCGGTCTGGAACTGAAAATGTTTTGGGGGCGGTGGCTTTTTCAAAATGTCTGGAACGTTATTACAACAAGGACAATTCCCGCCAGGCTGCAAAAACCAATGAATTTATAAAGAAAATTGCTGATTTGCCAGGGGCAACAATCATTCCTCCGTCACGGCTTGAAAAAGAAGATTTATTTTCCCCATACGTTGTTCAGGCGGCTTTTGCAAATATTCCAGGAAATGTAATGCTCCGGGCTTTGGATTCCAAGGGATTTTATATTTCGACCGGGTCTGCCTGCTCTTCAAAGAAAAACAGCCGGCCAGTTTTGGAAGCCATGCACGTTGAGGCAAAATACCGAGAAACTTCTGTAAGATTTAGTTTTGGTCCCCACACCAGCGAAAAAGCCATTGATGAACTTTTTGAAGCGGTTGCAGAAATAAACAGGACTTTTAATTAAGTGCGTCTCAAGGGAGCAGGCAAACTTTTCAAATTGATTTTTATTTTTTAATGTGATATTTTGTATCATATTTTTTAGGGATGGTTCTTCATAATTTTGTTTTGGGGCTTTCCCTTATCAAACTGAATTATTTTTATAAGGAGGTGTGATAAAAATTACGTCCGTGTAATTTTTATCACTGCTATTTTCCAAACGTTGTTTGAAAAATAGCTTATTCAGCACCTCCTGTGCTGCCGCTAACGCGGAGTTTATAAGGAGCTTTTTATGGGAGCACGTGGAGAACTTTTCACAACACAAGTCTATTTGGACAATCGTTCATATTTTTTCAACGTAAAAGAAAACAGAACTGGAGATGTTTTTCTTCAGATTGTAGAAAGCAAAAACCGAGATGGTGCAGAAGCTGACCGTCACCAGATTGCAATTTTCGCAGAAGATATGCAGAAATTTTTACAGGGAATGGAAAAATCCCTGGACTTTGTTGAAAAAGACAGAAAAGAACGACAGAAGGCTGCAAGAGCAAAAAAAGCTGCAAAAGAAGCAAAATATGGCAAAGGCCAAGCCGATGGCAAAAAACTCTATCGAGTAAAATCAGAAAAAACTGAAAAAGTTGATGATGGAATTAAGAGAACTGGAAAAGTAATTCACGTTGTTTCAAAAAAACAAACTGAAGATACAAATCCAGAAGATTAATATTTAAAGGTCAAACGTTGGATTGGAGACGGTCCAATTTTATGACAAATTTCCCGATGAGCTTTTGTCGGGTAGCCTTTATGCCCTGCATATCCGTATGCGGGGTATTTTTTATCCATTTCGATCATAATGCGGTCACGGCAAACTTTGGCAAGAATGCTAGCAGCCATAACCGGAGGATATTTTCCGTCAGCTTTGGGTTCACAAGAACAAGCGATTGGAATGTCCGGACATTTTGTGCCATCAACAATTCCATGAAGCTCAAAACTATCAGAATCAAGATGCCCTCCGAGTGCAAATTTTTCCTCACCTGCCACAAAATTTTTCTCACCTGCCATATTTTTTTTGCACCACTCCGGAAGTTTTTTCACCATTTCTTCATAGGCAATTTTCATTGCCAGCATGGAAGCCTGCAAAATATTTATTTCGTCAATTTTTTTGTGGTCTACCAGGCCAATCCCAAAACAGGCTTTTTCCTTTATGATTTTTTCGGCGGCTTCCCGTTTTTTTTCGGAAAGTTTTTTTGAATCATTTAAAATTTCTATAGGAAAATCTTCTGGGAGGATAACACAGGCAGCAGAAACAGGGCCAGCCAGAGGCCCTCGGCCGGCTTCATCAAAACCGGCAAGCAAAATTTTAGAATCCATAAGCTTTATTATCGGTTTCGGTTACGCTTGTAGCCGCATTTTTGTAAATTGCCTCAATTTTTTGATTTTTGTTGGCAAGTTGAGCTTTAAAAGTATTCTTTGTGATTGAACCTTTCACTTTAAACAATTCTGCAATGCGCCCAGACTGACCTGTAACCGAAAGTGACGAATCTGAACAATTCAAATTTCCTTCGTTCGCAGAAATAACCACACAAGTTTCTGCCGAAGTAGAGATTGATGAAGATTTAATTGAAATGCGAGATTTTACACTGGAAATAAAAGAAGCGTAAACGCTGGCATTTATCGAAATCACACAATCAGAAATATTGATGATGGAATTATAAGAATCAATGGCGTTGGCATTTGTTGGAAAATTTCCTGCCAAAATACAATTTTCCATGGTGAGAACAGCATTTTCCAATTTGAAAATCTGACTGGAAGAATCTTTGGTCGGGTCTAAATTATTGCTAATCTGGCAATTATAAAATTCCAGACTAGAACCTTTGACTGCAAGACAAGAGCCTGAATCAAAAATAATTTTTGCATTTCCGTTATCAATAAATTCAAAATTAGAATCTAACTGATATTTTTTTTCAATTAGAAGATTTCCCTTGACCTTTAATCTAACCGCCCTGACACCTGCTAAATCTTTAACACACTGGTCAAAAGACGTAAAAGGATGTTCTGCAGTTCCTTCGGCAAGGCTCGCATCAGCTTTTTCATCAAAATAATAACTTGACTGGTCTATAATCACAGAATATTCTGCAATCTCGCTAGTAGATTTGCCTTTTTTGGTATAGGCAGAAATTTTGTAATAAACAGGCCCTGTTCCACGCGGTCCCCAATTAATTGAATATTTTCCTGAATCAATTTTTTTGTACTGACCGGAACTTATATTTTTCAGGGCAGGAGAATCTGCGGTGTATAAATCTTCGGATGGAGGGAGGATAAAAGGCTCGCTCAGGGCAATATAAAGTTCATTTTTATCATCAGCAGAAACATCTATGCGAACTTTGTCTCTTGTGTAAAAAGATTTTGCCGTAGATTTTATTTGAGGGGCTGTCGCTGGCAGTTTATCAATATTATATTCTTTGATGATATTTCCCTGGTAAACTGAATTAGAAAAAACTCCAATATCAAGTTTGCCAGTCGCCTTATCCCCATAAAAAACATCGGCCCCCAGGCGGGTAAACAATTCCGTGTAATCCCCTTTTTCGGGAGAAAAAACGCTCATCGTGTAAGATTCATCACCTTTTATCGTGTAAACAAGGCTACCATCATCTTTTTTTTGCTCGATAATTTCTGCTTTTGGAGGAAGAACAAAAAATTCGACCGGATTTCCTTCTTTGTAATCCAAATTTTGCCAGGAAATCATGTGACTGACTGAACGGTCAAGAATTCTAGGCTCAGTTGGCAGCCCCCAGTATTCAGAATCAATTTTATAAAGCAAATTATTATCTGTAAAAGTGATTTTTTCCCAATCTGTGACGGTAAAAGGCACTTCCCTTTTGCTATAAATGCCGGCATTTGAAGGATAAGTTTTTATGATAAAACGATATTGGATATTTTTTTCGGAATCTAAAACTGTACAGGGCAGATTTCTGATGAGAACAGAATCCCCAGAAATATAAAGGCTTTTTCCAGGAATAAAAACCCCGGCAGGATTTTCCAGGCTGTATTTTAGATTCGCAGGAATTGTCAAATAAGTTCCCGAAGAATAACTTACAAATCCACTCTGGTAAAAAAGTTTTACAAAATCTTTGTAAGATGAATCTATTCCATCATCAAGTTTTACTGTAAAAGTTACGGAAGCAGCATCTTTTGAACCGTCTTTTGCAAGATGAGCTACTTTCAGGTTTACGGTGTCGGTCAAGTCTATGAGAACTGGGCCGTCGTAGGCAAAACCGAATTTTTCAGGATCGCTACCGTTCAGAGAATAAAAATAATCTCCATCCCCCTTATCTTCAATCACAAGCATCTGCTTATTTGCCCAGGTCCCTTCAACTGGACTTAGAATTTTTATTTCGGCAAATAAACTTACAGAGGCAAATAAAATTGAAATGAATAAGAGTGATATTTTTTTCATAAAAAACTCCACCAGTAAAACTTCACCGGCACCCGGCTTCCTAATCCAACTTCTTAAAATAAGGTCCCAAAATCTCGCGGAGTTCAGGATCTTCCGAATAATAATATTTTTCCAGTTCTGCGTCTGTAAGACCAATCAACTCGTGGCTCATGTAATGAATCCAAACATTTTCATCAGGATTATTGATTACAATTTTACGGCTGTAATAATCCGGCTGAATTGGAAGCTGCTTTTCGTAATAAGAAAAATATTTGTAATCGTGAACAACAACTTTAATATCTTCGCGAGGAAGACCGCGACTGTTCATCAATGTTTCAACTAGAGAATTAATTGTGCGGCCGGAATCAAAAATATCATCAATCAAGAGGATTTTGTCACCAGGTCGAAGATTTTCCGGCGGATATGTCCAACCGTCTATGTAAACTTTTGTGTGCTGGGCAATATCAGAATAAGAGCGGGCAACAACTCCAGCATACAAAACTGGGTGAAATTTTTCGACTTTGCTCAAAACCTTAAAATATTCACTGATGACGTTTGCCATATAAGCCCCGCCCCGAAGTGAACAATAAATTACATCAGGAATAAATCCATCTTTATAAATTTTATGAGCCAACTTTAGTGCATCGTTACGAACTGTTTCGTAAGGAAGAAATTCTTTCATTTTTAACCTCTTTTTACCATCTCTCAGCGGTTTTATAGTATACCGACTTTTTATTTATAATGAAAACCTCTAAAAATCACAATTTTTAGAGATGACTTTGATTTTCTGACTGACTTTTTGCCGCCAGAACTTTTTCAACTTTTTTTTCAACAATTTTCACCAGAATTTTTCCGTTCTGGCAGGAAATTTTTACCTTGTCAAAATCCTTGCCCGCATTTGAAAGCAAAAGCAGAGACAATGGCACTTCAATTTCTTTATGAACCAGTCTTTTCATAGGGCGGGCTCCCATTGCCGGCGTATAACCATGTTCAACCAGATAATCTTTGGCGTCGTCGTCAATTTCGATTGTAAGATTTTTATCAGCAAGACGTTGACCAAGTTCTCCAATCTGAATATCAAGAATTTTTGAAATCTGATTTTTGGACAAGGCGTCAAAAACAATCACATCATCAATACGATTTAAAAGTTCAGGGCTAAGAAGTTTTTTCAACTCGTTCATTGCCCCGGCCTTTATTTCCTCGTAAGGCATAAGTCCGTCCAAACTTCCAAAACCAACTTTTCCTTCGTTAGTAATTTGTCTTGCACCTGCGTTACTTGTCATGATGATGACTGTATTGCGGAAATTTACGGTGTGGCCCAGATTATCGCTCAACTCACCTTCTTCCAGTAGCTGCAAAAGAAGATTAAAAATATCAGGATGGGCTTTTTCGATTTCGTCCAAAAGAACGACCGAATAAGGATGTCGCCTTACTTTTTCTGTAAGCACGCCCCCTTCCTCGTAGCCAATGTATCCTGGAGGAGCCCCGACAAGGCGGCTGGCTGTGTGTTTTTCCATAAAATCAGACATATCAATTCTGATTAAAGCATCTTCGCTACCAAACAAGTATTTTGCCAAGGCTTTTGCAAGCTGAGTTTTTCCAACGCCAGTAGGGCCCAGGAAAATAAAAGACCCAACAGGGTGTTTTGGTGATGAAATCCCGGCTCTGGCACAACGAATTGCAGACGAAATAACACTTACAGCGGTGTCCTGGCCAATTACAGTGTTGTGGAGTTCATCTTCCATGTGAATTATTCTTTCAGTTTCTGAAGATGTAAGCTGCTGGGCTGGAATTCCAGTCATTTCACTGATGATTTTTTCAATATCGCTGACTGTGACCTTTTTTCTACCGTTAAAATTTTCGTTAGTCTGCCAAAAATCAGAATAAGATTTGAGGCGGCGTTTTAAATCAATCACCTTGTCCCTGACCAAAGCTGCACTTTCGTAATCCTGATTACGAACCAGGGCATTTTTTTCTTCAATCAGTTGGCTGATATTTTCTTCCAAATCTGCAAGTTCGCCAGGTTTTTCTTCTTCCTGGATTTTTTTGTAAGCCCCAGCCTCGTCCAAAATATCAATTGCCTTGTCCGGCAAAACTTTTTCTGGAATATAGCGGCGACTCAATTTTACGATTGCAGGAATTACATCATCATCATACAAAACATGGTGATAATTTTCGTATTTTTCTTTTATCCCCAAAAGGATTTTTTCGGTTTCACTATCCCCAGGCTCTTCAACTTTTACAACCTGGAAACGCCTTTCCAAAGCCAAATCTTTTTCGATATAGCGGGTATATTCCTTTGTTGTCGTAGCCCCAATAATCTGAATTTCGCCCCTAGAAAGAGCCGGCTTCATGATATTTGAAGCGTCCATAGTTCCTTCAGGGCTGCCAGCCCCAATAATGGTGTGAAGTTCGTCTATAAAAAGGATGATGTCTTTGTTTTCTTGCAATTCTTTCATCATTTTTTTCATTCGCTCTTCAAATTCGCCACGATATTTTGTTCCCGCAACCATGGCAGCAATATCCAAAGACAAAATACGTTTTTTGAGCAAATTCTGGGGAACTTTTCCCTGAGCAATGTGCTGGGCCAATCCTTCCACAATGGCAGTTTTTCCAACGCCAGGTTCACCAGTCAAAACAGGATTATTTTTTGTGCGGCGAGACAAAATCTGAATTACCCGGTGGATTTCCTTATCACGACCGACAACCGGATCTTCTTTATTTTCCCGGGCCATTTGGGTAAGATCCCGGCTGTATTCAACCAGAAATGACCGTTTCCTACTTGCCCCATCAGATTTATCTTTTTTCTGCTTTTTTTCGGATTTCTGTTCATCAAAAATGCCAAAAAGTCCGCCACCTAAATCATCATTCAAAATACTTCTAAAAACAGAATCAACAAGACTTTCAACATCAGGATGATTAATTGACGAGAGGTTTTCTGATTGCAATTCCATAACGGTAAAACGAACATCCACAATATTAAAACCGGAATTTGCAAAAAAGCGGGCAACAATTCCATCTTCATCGCGAATGGCAGCCAAAAGCAGGTGTTCACTGCCCAAATAATTGTTGTGGAGGGCCGAAGATTCTATATCGGCAATATCCATCATAAACTGATAGCGACGACTTTTTGGAATAATGTCCAGATTAGGATTGTGACTTTCGTTTTTGAAAAATTCTTCCAGTTTTGTCTGCAAAAGTTTTGCGTCAAGGCCAAGTTTTTCAAAAGTCTGATAGCCTATACCCTCTTTTGTTTTGAGTAGGGCCAGCAAAACGTGTTCTGGTAAAAGCTGATTACTGCCAATTTTTCTAGCTTCATCTTGTGCAAGAAGTAACAAAATTCTTTTTGCTCTGGGAGACAGATTTTTCATCAAAAATTCCTTTAGAACGATTTCTTTACACTTAGATTATCGGCAGAATTCGGCTAAATCTTGCGTTTGATTTCGCGACCAAGCTAATTATTTTCTGGCTAATTATTTCTTAAAAGTGTGAGAGGTTTTTCTTTGCCGGCTTTTTTGGCTGGAATGTAAGAAACCAAAAGTGACAAAATCAAAACTCCCACCAAAATCAAAGAAATTTGTCCCATAGGAATTTCGACTGGAATTTCAGTTAAATAATAGGCAGGATCCAGGAGGACAATTTCAGAAGCGTTAAACAATTTCGTAAAAAAGTTCAAAATATGCTCCAGAGCCTTCACAATCTGATTAGAAAAAATGGAGATGATGATGCCCAGAGGGAGGCCAAAAAGGATTCCCCCAACCCCGCAAGACAAGCCCGCCAGCAAAAAAGAAAATGTAATTCCGCGGGGCTTTGCACCAAGACTTTTTAAAATCGCGATTTCTTTTTGCCTTTCCATTACAAGCATAACGATTGCCGAGGAAATATTTACGCTGGCAACCAAAACTATCATCATCATCACAAAAACCAGCATAACTTTTGTAGACGAAAAATTTTCAAACTCGGCAGAATGGATTTCGTCCCACCGGTAAACATTGGCATATTTTCCAAAATACTGGCGACATTTTCGCTGAATTCTGACTAAATCCGGCGAAAAAGCGTTGTCGGTTTCTATCATAATATTATAATTCGCGTTTTCCAGGGATAATTTTGAAAAAGCCGTTTCAAGGGGGATAAAAACCCAGAACTGGTCCAATTCCTGGTAGCCAGAAGTCACAATCGCCCCGACAGAAAAAGTCACAAGCCGAGGAAGAATTTTTCCATTCACAGACCGGGTTGTAATTACGCGGAAAGTGTCACCAGCCTTAAGGCCCAATTCTTCAGCCATTTTTTGGCCGACGACTGCAATTTTGTTATCTTCTCTAGACTCTGCCTGAAAAGATTCTAAATCACCATCAACAAGAGAAAAAAGACTAGCAAATGATTGATTTTTTGTAAAAATATCCTTTTCCACCGCCCTAATTTCTATTCCAGTCCTGATATTTTTTCCCAGAGCCAGACCTGCAATGTCGAGTTCGGGGTAAACATTTTTAATTTCATCAATTTCGGCGTAAAGTCCATCAGCATATTCTTCAAAAGCTTTTTGTGATGAAGTTTCGTCGATATTTGCTGCAACATAAGCCTGAATATGGCTTGAAGACAGGCCAATAATCCGCTGGGTCATTCCGTTTATCATACCGTTGGTGGTCGAAATCACCACAACCATAGGGACAATGGAAAGTCCAATGCAAATCATAGCCCCGAAAATACTCCGTCTGGCAGAAGATTTTTTTTCTGTTTTTGGGAAAATTAAACTTTTTGCAAACATTAAAGATGCAGACAGGGTCATTGAAGTCTTCCTTCCACGATTTTATATTGCTTATCGCCCTTTTGAGCCAATTTCATATCGTGGGTAACCAAAATCAGAGTTTTTTGATATTTTTCTGCCATCGAAAACAAAAGTTGGCCAATTTTTTCGGCATTGGCAGGGTCTAGGTTTCCAGTCGGTTCATCAGCCAAAATAAGTTCAGGATTGTTGATTAGAGCACGGGCCGCGGCAACTCTTTGCCTTTCCCCACCAGACAATTGTGATGGAAGATGGTCTTTGCGGTCAAAAACTCCTACATCATTCAAAAGTTCATTTGCCCGCTCAATAGCTTGCTTTTTGGAGTTTCCAGCAATAAGGGCCGGCATATAAACATTTTCCAGGGCAGTAAAATCTTTTAAAAGATAATGAAATTGAAAAATCAGGCCCAGGAATTTTGACCGATATTCAGAAAGATCTTTTTCGCTCAAATCAGAAACATTCCACTTGCCGGCTGTAACAGAACCAGACGTAGCAGAATCAATTCCGCCAATTATGTTTAAAAGCGTACTTTTTCCGCTTCCACTTTCCCCGACAATGGCAATTTTGCTACCACTTTCAACCTGCAAATTAAGATTGTGGAGAACTGTCAGCGTTTCGCTTTCTGTAACGTATTTTTTTTCCAGATTTTTTATGGTGATGATTTTACTCATTATGGAGAACCTCCGAAACTGTCATTTTTAAAACATTTTTGCTGGCTGCCCAGGAGGCAATTAAGGGTGCAAAAACTCCGAACAAGGCTATGGTTAAAACTTCGCCAGGGAAAATTCTTGCCGGAATGGAAGCATAAATGCTGTAGGTAGAATTTTCCTGAACATATATAAGATTCTGCCGGTCTGTGATTGCCGTAGCCAGATATTGCAGGCCATACATAATTTTTGCAGCAGCGTTAAAAACTATGTCTGTGTGAAAGCTGATTAAAAGCCCCAAAATCACACCAATTCCAGCCCCCACAAGTCCTGTAAAAAATCCTCGGGCTATAAAAATTGCTTTAATTTCCCATTTTCGCCCACCCAAGGCAGACAAAATTGCAATTTCGCTACGACGTTCAAAAACCAGCCTTCTCATTCCATTGTAAATGTTGATTGCAACTACAACAAAAATCAGGCCGACCAGGAGGCGGAGCATATTTTTTTCGGTTCTGAGAGTTCCGTAAAAAGTTTTATTGTAAAAAGACCAGGGCTGAATCTTACTTTCTGGAAAGGATTTTTTCAGATAAGAAAGAACTGGCCCATAGTTATTGTAATTTTTGATTTTCAAGCCCCAGTGTTTTTTGGAATCTGCCCCAAAATATTCTTTGGCCGCGTCAATATTTACAAAAGCGTAAGAAGCGTTGATTTCCTGGTAGCCGCTGGAAAAAATCCCACTTACAGTAAACTTTCTGTCGTTTGAAAAAAGATTTACATCCGAACCGCCACTCATCACCAGAAGATTTACTTTATCCCCAACTCTAACGCCCAAATTGCGGGCCAGGGTAGATCCCAAAATAATAGAATCTTTTTCGGAAAGGTTGAAATTCCCAGTCAACATATCCACTTCTTTTCTAAAACCTTCATCACTAGCATGGATATATTTATCAACTGCCCGAATTAAAACCGTATTTGACCCGCCTTTTTTTCCTGTCATCAGGGCCTGGGCTTCGTAAAAAGGCGTCCATGAAAGAATCTGCTTATTTTCTTTAATTTTTTCCAGAAAATCATCTTCCTGGCTCTCCGGCAAATCATCAACTCTTATATGAAATGATGATATTTCCAAAATAGAATCAATAAAACTCATCTGAAAACCATTCATCACACTCATCACCACAATCAAAGTCATAACGCCAAAAGAAATTCCCAGGGTCGCCAAAAAAGAGGTAACGGCAGACCGACCGCTGCGATCAACTCGAGAAAAACGTCTTGAAACCTGGCTAATCCACTTAAGACTCTTGCGAATCGGTTTTCTGGTCATAAATTTTTGTCCTTATAAGATTTTCACCACTGTAATAGCAATCTTTTGTGCGAATATTATTTTCGTAATAAGTTTTTACAGAAAAATCATTTTCAAAATAGATTTGGCTGGTGTAGTCGCCTTTTACTGTTGAATATTTGTTTTTCATTTTCAAAATTCCATCTTCAAAATATTCAAAATCCGGCGGAATATCATCCTGATTATAAAAATATTTGTATTTTTTTGAAAAAGTATACAAAAGTTTTTCATAATCCTGGTCATAAGTATAATCAACCGATTCTTCTTCCGAAACTTTATTTTCGTCGTTGTAGGAAGTTTTTCTGGAAGCAGTTATTAGTTTTTTGATTTGTTCTTCACTTTTTGATTTTTTGGACTTTTGATTATTTTTTTTATCATTATTTTCTGCCTGGTTTATGATGATATATTCAAAAACATCGGAAATTAAGCCATTTTCTGTGTAAATATAAGTTTTTTCCTGGCTAGGACTTGCAGTCGTTTTTTTTAGGATTGTGTAAGTGTCGTCTTTGTATTCATAATTATCAGTTTGATTTAAGGTTGCGGAGGCTGCGGTTTTTATAGTCCAATTTTCTTTTGTTGTCAGCCGATAAAGAAGATCATAAAAATTTCTGATTACGTTGCCATTTTCAGAATGTATGATGATATAACCGTCCGCCGTTTTTTGTGGAATAAAAACTTCTTTGTCATATTCCATAAATTTTAAATTTTCTGATTTGTCTGTCAGTTCTTTTGCGAGGTTTTCGCTATTCAGGGATTTTTCTATTTCTGAAAGGTCTGATGATAGTTCTTCCGGGGCTTCCCCTTGTTCTTGGTCGCCAGAAAATTCTTCTTCCATCGTAGCAATTTCATCGGCTATTCGCTCTTCTTCAGTTTGAACTTCAAGGTCGGAAGGGGAATTTTCGCCCTCAACTACCCCAACTTCCCCAACTGCCTGGGTTGTCTCCTCCTGGATTGAATTTTCCAGAGCGTCTGTCATTTGCTCGGTAGCCCCTTGGTGTGAAATTGTCTGCCCCCAAGAATTTTCTCCAGACTTTTCCCCACCATCTTCTGCCTGGTCACCAGGCTCCCCTGTTGCCTCAAGCACTCTGGCCTTTTCCACCACTTCATCAACCTGCTTCCCAGACTCCGCCTGGTCCTGCTTTTGTTTTTTTGAACAGGCAGAAAATGTCCCTACAATTCCTGCAAAAATCAGACTTAGGAGAAAAATTAAAAATGTTTGCC
>CAZGDL010000018.1:15360-21244 GCA_964525075.1 uncultured Treponema sp. | reverse complement strand
ATTATTTTCCTACCAACAACGTAAACCGCATGCCAACAAGTTATTGGCGGGCAACTGCCCACCTGTTTTACACCAACTGGTTAAATTATTACGTTTACCAGGCAACACCTTACTCTATTGATGATATTCAGTAGGGAGTCCAAGAAAATGCGGTAGCGATGTGAAAGGCGCCGAAGGCGGCCACCGCAAGCGAGGCACGGCTTGCCGGGCCGAGTGCGGAGGCTGGAGCGATAGCGGAACCTGGAACGTAGCGACGGTAGCCGAAATGAGCGAAGCGAATGAAGGCTACCGGACCGCCCTAATCCCACTATATACAAATCCAACTGATAGTGTTACTATCAATATACGAGGTTTTTATGACAATTTACGAAAATATTTTAAGACTCACATCTTACGCCCTCAAAAATTCCCTGATTGCAAAAGCGGACGTAATTTACACCGAAAACAGACTTTTAGAATTATTTAAACTTGACGGATTTGAAAGCCCGGTCGCTCCACAATTGCCAGAAGTAAAAACTTCGGATTTGGAAGAAATTTTAAAAGAAATGCTGGATTGGGCTGGCCAAAATGGCATTTTCCAGGATACAGGCGTCGGATCTAGAGATTTGTTAGACACTAAGGTTATGGGACTTTTGGTTCCGCCCCCAAGCGACGTAATCGACATTTTCAAAACCCTGTACACTAAGGAAGGCCCAGAGGCCGCAACCTCCTGGTACTACAAATTTTCCGGAGACACGGACTACATCCGCCGCTACAGAATCTGCAAGGACTTAAAATGGAAAACCCCAACTGAATATGGGGATTTGGACATCACAATCAATCTTTCCAAACCAGAAAAAGACCCAAAAGCCATTGCAGCAGCCCGAAACGCAAAACAAGGTGGCTACCCTGCCTGCCTGCTCTGCCCTCAAAACGAAGGTTACGCCGGCCGTCCAAATCACGCTGCAAGGCAAAATCACCGAGTTATTCCACTAAAACTTGCCGGCGAAAACTGGTATTTGCAATATTCACCTTACGTTTACTACAACGAACACTGTATCGTTTTTGACGCAATCCACCAGCCAATGAAAATCGAAAAAAAGACGTTCTCCCGACTTTTAGATTTTGTAACTCAATTTCCACACTACACTTTGGGCAGCAATGCTGATTTGCCAATTGTTGGCGGTTCAATTTTGACCCACAATCATTTTCAGGGTGGAAATTACGAATTCCCGATGGCAAAAGCCCCTGTCGAAAAGGAATTTACCCTCAAAAACTTTCCTGGCTTAAAGGCCGGAATTGTAAAATGGCCGATGAGCGTTATCCGCCTGGATTCAGAAAACCCAGACGACCTGGTGGAAGCTGCCGATTTAATTTTGACAAAATGGCGGGATTACACAGACGAAAAAGCCTTTATTTTTGCCCAGACTGATGGAGAAGCCCACAACACCATCACCCCAATTGCCCGCCGCCGAAATGCAGGGAAACGGGGAAATCTTTTTGAGCTGGATTTGGTTTTGCGTAACAACATCACAACGGAAGAACATCCGCTAGGAGTTTTCCACCCCCACGCAAATCTTCACCACATCAAAAAAGAAAATATCGGGCTGATTGAAGTAATGGGGCTGGCAGTTTTGCCTAGCCGTCTCAAAAAAGAACTTGCCGACCTGGAAAATGCCCTTGCGGCAGGCAAAGATTTGCGGGCTGACCAGGAACTTTCAAAACACGCAGATTGGATTGACCAAATAAAAGGAAAATACCCAGTTCTAGACCAGGCCGCCCTGCAAAAAGAAGTTGGCCTAGTTTTCAGCCAGGTTCTGGAAGACGCCGGAGTTTACAAGCGAACAGCTGAAGGGCAAGCAGCGTTTGCAAGGTTTATTGAAAGTTTGTAGGGAAAGGCTCTCCGGCAAGGGGCAGGAACGCCCCCAACGCCAGCCGGCTACCAGACTTCCCCTACTTACCTTCCTTAAAGATTTTTCATTATCTCTCTGTACTTCAAAGCCAATCTCTTGCTCTTAACCGCAGCCAAACCGCAGTAATTTGCAGGATGTTCAAAGAAGTTGGCAGGATTTTCCACCCCAAGTTTTTCCAACTGGGCAGTAATATCAGCAAATTCTTTTTCGTGAGTTTTGAGCACTTCAAAGAAAGTTTTGCCAGATTTTTCAGCTTCCAAAGTGATTTTTCTGATAACTTCGTGGCCATCATTATAGCCAGCTTCGCCCAAAAGAATGTAAGCAGGTTCAGCAAGAACGCCACCTTTTACCTTTCCGCCAGCATTTTCCAGATTGCGAGCCATACCATCTTTATCAGCCTGCAGACCTTTTACAACAGAATTCATGCGGGCAACAGCCATTGTAAAGCCCGAAACATAATCAGCAATAAAACGCTGAGAAGCAGAGTTAGTCAAATCACGCTGATGTTCAGAAATCTGATCCATGTAAAAAGTAATCACACGCGGACACATAGCCTTCCACAAAGATTTTACGTGCTCAGAATTCCAAGGATTACGTTTTTGAGGCATAGTCGAAGACCCAACCTGAGTTGCAGCAAAATATTCAAAAACCTCACCAATTTCAGAACGCTGCAAATTACGCAAATCATCAGCCAAATTAGCAATAATTCCAAAAGCAACATTCATCTCAAGCAAAAGACGAAGAACATGCTCAGGTTCAACCAGCTGATTAGAATATTCAGAAGGCTGCAAGCCCAAAAATTCAACATAAGTTCTTTCCAATTCTTCCGGATCTTTTACAATCATAGAAGGACCATTGTAAGAACCAACCGGACCAGCCAATTTTCCCACCAGCTGCTTAGAAAGTTCTTCAATGCGGACAATCGATTTTCCAAGTCGAGCAACAAATTCAGCAATAGACCAGCCAAAAGTAATTGGAACAGCGTGCTGGCCGTGAGTTCGCCCAACCTGAGGAGTTGCACATTCCCGCTCAGCAATATCACAAAGATAATTTTCAAGTTTTTTAAGTTCAGGAATAACAACATTTTGAGTCACATCACGCATACGGCAACTCAAACCAGTATCCAAAATATCAACAGAAGTAGCCCCCAGGTGGATAAGCGGTCCAATTTCGCCATCAACCTTAGTTTTCATAACATTTACCAGGGCACGGATATTGTGCTTAGTTTTTTCTTCCTCTTTGTAAACTTCTTCTGGGTCAATATTTTCGGCCACATCGTCAAGTTTTTTAGCAATTTCATCAGTCAACTGCCCGCGAAGCTTCAAATGAGCTTTTACAAGAGCCGCCTCACATTTTGCATGCGAGCGAACCGACGCTTCTTCAGAAATATATTTAGAAAGGCCGGCAAAAGCATCGGCTTCCGACAAAGAGTATCTGTGATCGATACATGAAAGGTTTTCAAAAATGTTTCGTGTTTCCATAAAGAGAATATATCAGAATTTTTCAGTAATTGGAACAGAAAGGAAAAAAAAGCCGTCATTCCGCATTTTTTTAGGATTTTGGGCGGTCCGGCAGGCTCCATTCGCTTCGCTCATTCCGCCCGCCGTCGGCTGTTCCGCACTTCGCTAACGCTCTAAGTCCTCGCGGCCCTTATTGTGCCGCTCCGGTCTTCTGCTTCGGCAACTGAAGTTGCCTTCGCAGGTGCTCCATAGCCTACCGCAAAGCCCACCTTAAAATCAATCTTTTCCGTAAATAGCTTTATGATCCCCTATATCAATAGGAATGATAGTATCTTCTTCAATTTTAAAATCTATAGAACTTCTATACTGGAGATTTATTGAAATCGAATACAAATTTGAAAATTTATGAAGTCTCAGCGACGGATGGTAAACATTTTGCTCCATAAGAAGTAGAGTCTTCTCATAAAGCTTTTTCATATCAGGATGTTTTTTTAAGAATTTCTTTGCCCTTAATTCATAAGAGTCTGTAAAAATCAGTTTAAACATCAGAAATCCTTTTTATATGAGCCTCAACCCCATCTGTATGAAATTTTCCTTTCTCAATATCCGCCATTGACTCTTTTAATGCTGCATCCAATTCAAGTTCACGCATACGATTATAATCAGAAAGTCTCAGGACAATATATTTTTCTTTTCCTCGTACACTAATAATAGCACTATCATTTTCATCAACAACGGATTCAAGTAAAGTTACACCCTTTACTTTTAAATCATTTGCAGTAATTGTCATATCCATATTACTACCTCGTACTATGAATAATACTATTAAAAGTATTCTTTTTCCACCTCTAATTAATCATCAGCGAAGGATTTACAGTCTTGCCGTTCTTATAAACCGTAAAATGCAGGTGAGGCCCAGTACTCATACCAGTAGAACCAACCCTACCAATCACAGTGTTGGTGTAAACAAAATTACCTTTTTTACAATTTATTGAACTCATATGGGCGTACAAAGTTTTATAGCCAGAATGATGGGTAATAATCACATAATTACCGTAAGTTGCATTATAACCAGTTGCAGTAACTTTTCCGTCAAGCGAAGGATAAATTGCCGTTCCTTGTGCAACAGCCATATCCATACCACCGTGGAAAGTACGTTTTCCAGGATTAAAAGGCGAATCACGCCAGCCGTATGGCGAAGAAAGCCAATAGCGGGCGTGCAAAGGTTTTTTGAACAAATCCCCATTAATTTCCTGGCGGGTAGCCCAGTCCAGTTCCGCATCCGGCACAAAAATCGAAGTTCCGGCAGAAAGTTGGCTAGAAGGCTGCAAATTATTTACCAGGGCACATTTTTCAACATTAATTTCATACTTTTCTGCAATCGAAGACGGAGTTTCGCCATCCTTTTTTACAGAATAAATAATTCCAGGCATAGAAGGAATTTTCAAATACTGTCCAGGCTGAATCAATCGCGACTGACGGATATTATTCACACTAATAATCGTATCTTGAGTTACGTTAAAATCATCAGCAATAAAACCAATCATATCCCCAGATTTAACACGGTATGTCTGATAAGTGATAAGAGCCGAATCTTCTACAACCTGCTGTTCAAGGTTAGCAGACAAAACAGAGGAATCCGAATTATCTTCATTTTCCGATAAAAGAGAAGTTAAATTTTCGTCATATTCTGATGAAAGACTTGTTTCGTAACCACCCACAGCGTGGCGGGCATCAAGTCTATTTGCAACCGTAATAACGCCCCAGGTAATGCTAAGGCCGGCACAAAAGGCAAGAACAGAAAGACTAACAATTTTTACAACTTTAGATTTATAAATCATCTCTAAACCATTTTCTAATAAGCCAATTATATATTGTAATATTTTATAAATAAAGTGATTTTTCATTTTTTATTAATCCCCACCAGGTATGTTTCAAAAGATTCCGCACGGCAGGCTTCGGGTTTAAATCCTTTTGCCGTAGTAAAAATCTCCCTCATCGACTTTAAAATTCTCTGCTGATCCCCATTCTGGAAAATCTTTACAGCAAAATTTCCACCTTGTTTGAGCATTGCCTGGGCGTACCAGACTGCCATTTCAACCAATTGTTCAGAGCGGGCGGTGTCCACAGTTCTGTTTCCAGTAGTTTTTGGAGCGGCATCACACACCACTAAATCATAAGGCCCCAATTCTTTTATCTGATTTCTGATTTCCGGAGCGTTCAAATCGCCCTGCAAAAAAGTAAGATTGTCCCCTTTCACAGATTTTGAAAGAGGATTCAAATCGCAGGAAACGACTTTCCCAGTTCCATTCATCTGGCGAAGAAGAAAAACAGTCCAACTGCCGGGAGCGGCCCCCAAATCCAGAACTGTGTAATTTTTCTTAATCATTCCAAATTTTTCATCAATTTCTTTTAATTTATAAACAGATCTGGCCGGATAACCTTCCGAAAAAGCTTTCTGAGACCAAAAATCGGGTTTTTCATAACTATTTGCAGGCATATATATATTTTCGGCAAAAAAAGGGAGAAAAA
>CAZGDL010000018.1:0-15260 GCA_964525075.1 uncultured Treponema sp. | reverse complement strand
TATTTTTTCAACAAGGCAGCAAAAGGATTGTATGTTTCGCCATCATCATCTTGATTACTCAGATATTTGGCTGCAGTTTCGTCCTGTTCTTTTGAAGAAGCCGGAACAAGTCCAATTCTTTTTTGTTCAGGATCGATTTTTTCAACTACAACGCTCATCTCCTGGCCAATCTTATAAACTTTTTTCAAATTGGTATTTGCCCCAATTCCTTCCAGCTCACTGATATGAACCAGACCGTCAATTCCCTTATCCAGGTTTACAAAAAGTCCAAAATCAGCAATTCTGCAAATTTTTCCGTCAACTTTTGTTCCTACTGGGAATTTTGCAGCAGCTTCATTCCAAGGGTCTGACAACAGGGCTTTTAGACTTACGCTTACCCTTTCATTTTTCCAGTCGGCTTTTAAAACCTGAACTTTCAGCTCCTGGCCAACCTGAACCACCTGGCCGGCATCAGAAATACGGTCAAAAGACATTTCGCTGATTGGCAACAAGGCTCGGAAGCCCTGAATATTCACAAAAGCCCCGAACTTTTCAATGCTTTCTACAGTCGCTTCAACAATTGCCCCTTCTTTTATTTCCATGGCAAGACGACCAAGGGCCTCTGCATGCTGATTTTCGCCAATTTTTCGGTTAGAAAGCAAAATATCTTTTCCATCATTTTTATATTCTGTGATGATAAAAGTCATAGTTCTGCCAACGTAAGCCGCCGGCTCTTCGCGGTTTTTGTAGCCCATCTGCGAATAAGGACAAAAAGCCCTAGCTCCGCCAACTTTTACCTGGTAACCGCCTTTAATTTCAGCCTCAACGTGACCTTCCACTGGAATGCCAGCCTTGTAAGCATTTTCAATCATCGTGGTGTCGGCCTTTCCGCCGGCAATTTTTGTTGTAAAACGCATTTCGCCACCAACTTCGCCAGTAAAGAAAACCTTAATTTTATCGCCTTCTTTTACTTTTACCTGGCCATTTTCGTCAGCAAGTTCGGCACGGTCTACAACGCCTTCGCTTTTTGCACTCAAATCAATAAAAATAGTTGAATCTGTGATTGCAACAATTGTAGTTTCCAGGGCTTCGCCAATTTCAAATCTATTTTTCATAATTTCCTCGGTTTTCAGAGTTACCTTTTATCCTTGTTTTACTTATCCTTATTTTACAGGCACGCCACAACCTGCGTGGTCTTCTTCCCAATTCTGGGCAAGCTGCAAAATCAAAGCCTCGTTGAACATTTTTCCGGCAAACTGCATACCAATCGGCATTCCATCACCAGAAGTTTTACCAGCAGGCACGCTGATTGAAGGAATTCGCGAAAGATTTACGAAAGTTGTATACAAATCAGAAAGATACATTTCCAGAGGATTATCAACTTTTGAGCCAAGTTTAAAAGCGGCTGTAGGACAAGTCGGACAAAGGATAATATCATAAGATTCAAAAACTTTGGCAACTTCTCTCTGCATTCTAGCTCTTACTGTCATACCTTTTTTGTAAGTATCACCAGAAAATTGCTCAGAAAGAACATAATTTCCAATGATGATTCGGCGTTTTACTTCCGGCCCAAAACCATCAGAGCGGGTATCAACATAAAGTTCATCGTAACCTTTGCCATTGTCAACGCGGTTTCCATAACGGATTCCATCAAAACGGCTCAAATTAGAAGCAGCTTCAGAAAGGGCAATTACATAATAAGAAGCGATTGATGCGTCCAAAATTGGAAGGTCAACTTCTTCAACTTTTGCCCCTTTGTTTTCAAACCATTTGCGGGTATCTTCAAAACATTTTACAACGTCACCGTCAGCCCCCTCGGTTTTCAAAAACTGCTTTGGAATGGCAATTTTCAGAGCCTTAAACTGGTCATCAGAAAGAGCTTTCAGATTTTTGATTTTATCAACATTTGGCAAATCAGCTGATGTATCATCATACATATCAAGCCCAGCCATCAGACTCAAAGGTTCAGCGATGTCGTCTGGAGTATGGCCCAAAATTCCAACCTGATCCAAAGACGAACCGTAAGCAACAACGCCCCATCGGCTCAAAACCCCATAAGTTGGCTTAAGTCCGTAAACTCCACAGTAAGAGGCCGGCAAACGAACAGAACCACCGGTTTCGGTTCCCAACCCAAAAAGTGCCTGGTTGGCAGCAACGGCAGCTGCAGAACCACCAGAAGAACCGCCAGAAACAAAATCACGATTAATAGGATTTCTAGTCGGGCCATAGCATGAATATTCTGTTGATGACCCCATAGCAAATTCATCCTGATTACAGCGACCAAGAGCAATAGCCCCGGCAGCTTCCAAACGATTAATTACAGTTGCATTGTAAGGTGCAACATAGCCCTTCAAAATTTTTGAAGCACAAGTAAGACGATGGCCTTTTGAAGAAATATTATCTTTGTTGGCAAAAGGAAGGCCCAGCAAAGGTTTTTCCTGGAACAATTTGTCCAAAGTTCCAGCATTTCGAGCCTCTTCAATTTCTTTGTCAGCCGCTTGAGCCTTGGAAATTGCGTCATCATACATTTCGATAAAAGCGTTCAAAGGAATTGGAGCGGATTTATCTTTTTCAAAAGTTTCAACAGAATTTTTTACCAGCTGAACGCTAGTAGTCTTGCCAGATTTTAAGGCTTCTCTAGTTTCTTTGATTGTATACAACATTATGCACCAGCCCCCAGAACTTTTGGAACCTGGAAATATCCGTCCATAAATTCATCTGTAATTTTCTTTACATCTGTGATTTCCAACCCTGGAACTACAGTGTCATCGCGAAGTTTATCAACCTGGGTGCTAGGATATGCGTCGTAAGGATTTTCGCTGTCATCATATTTTGCAAGAATATCAAAATATCCAACAATATCATCAACTTGTTTTTTCAAAGTCTCCATATCCGTAGATTCTGGAGACAAACGAGACAAATAAAGCAGATTTTCGAGGGTCTGCTGGTCAATTTCTTTGTGTTGTGTTGCCATAGCTTTATTATAGTAAAAACTATGACCTGTTACAAATACTTTTTAGAGATACTTTTTAGAGATACTTTTTGCCATCAGAAAAAGCCTGTCCCACAACCGCTCCTAACTGAATATATTTATGATTTACAGGATCATAAGTGATTGGATTTAATTTTGCAGGATCAATTTTTCCATCAGTCAAAACATTTTCATCAGCAGAAACATTGATGATATTTCCAACCATGCAGCCAGTAGTTTGGTCATAGCTAACCAATTCACATTCCAAGCACATTGGCAGTTCGTTGATTACCGGGGCGTCCACAAATTCCGATTTTGTAACCGTAAAACCAACTTTTTCCAATTTATCACAAACTTTATTTCCACTGGCAATTCCAAAATAATCACACTGGGCAACGTGAGCTGCATCAGCCATGCTTACAGTAAAAGCCTTTTTTTTCAGAAGATTTTTTGCAGTTTTATGTTCAGGCGAAATACAAATTCCAATCTGATTAGTGTCATGAGTCCCCCCCCAAGCAGCATTCATAGCATCAGCCTGGCCATTTTCATCATAAGTCGCAATAATAAATACCGGCATAGGATATAAATAAGTCTGTTTTCCAAAATTCTTTTTCATCATTTTACCTCGTAAAAATTTATTTTCTTACAATATAATATTAGAAGCAGAAGAAAATCCAGTTTAATTTTCGCCCAAACTGTGTTAGTATTGAATTTATGAAAAAGGTACTGATTGCCGACAGTCATCCGCTGTTCAGGGATTTTTTAAAACAAAAACTTACAGAAGAACAAATTGAAGTTATTACAGCCCAGCAGAATCGAGATCTTTTTACAAAGATGATTACCGCCCTGCCAAATCTCATCATTCTGGATATGAATGATGATGACACCGAAGAAATGGATTTTCTGGAAGAAAAAAGCCACGAGGCCAACGCTTCTCAAATCCCTGTTATTATAACAGGTCCAAAACGCGACCGTTCCAGCATTGCGGCTATGGCAAAATACGGCGTCATCAAATATTTTGAAAAACCGGTTCAGTTTGACCTTTTGCTCAAATCTATTGGTTCGGTTGTCCACACTCCACTTTCCATGGACACAACTCCTTGTGTACTCGACCTGCACCGAAACAACAACATCATTTTTGTGGAACTTGCCCAGGGCTTAAACCGCGAAAAAATCGCCCTTTTGCAGTTTAAACTTGCAGAAATGATTGAAAAAGAAAATATCGACACTCCAAAAGTCATCATCATGCTTACAAATTTGGAACTGACTTTTGTTGACGGCTATAATCTTGAATTTTTAATTGATAATGTTCTGGCAGCCCCGAAAATCCACAACAAAAATGTCAAAATCCTTTCTTTGAGCCCATTTGTCCGCGAACTTTTGGACGGCCATTCAAATTATTCTGGAATTGAAATTTCAAATAACCTTCCAAAACTTCTTACAAGCCTGGTGGACACGACCGTCGTTTCTGATGTGACCGATTTAATCACAAATAAAATCCTTACTCCATCATACGAAGCCGAAGAAGACAACGGCTCTATGGCAACCCGATTTGCAGCCGACGCCGTAAACAAAACTATGCTAAAAGCCAACGGAACTGTCTTGGTTGTTGCAATTGTTGATAGTGATGAAGCAAATGCCGAACTTTCACGAAAAGCCTTTGAGGCAGCCGGAGCAACCTGCATGACTTTTACTTCCGGCAGCGAATTTTTGAAATTTTATACTGATGACAAATTTGACCTCATTATCCTGGATATTCTGATTGCAGATAAAACCGGGCTTTCGCTTTTGCAGACACTCCAGAAAAAGCCACATGCTCCGCCAGTAATCGTTTATTCGGCTTCCAGCCAGCGGGAACTTATTGTAAAAACACTTGCTTCTGGTGCGAAAACTTACATTGTAAAACCACAAAAACCAGGTACTTTGGTACAAAAATCGCTTGCAGTTCTGCGTGGAACTGAAAATTAGGTTTTAGCCATGACAAAAATTAATCTTCATACTCATTCAACTTTTTGTGACGGAAAAAACACTCCCGAAGAGATGGTTCTTGTCGCTATAGAAAAAGGTTTTTCAGTTTTAGGATTTTCCGGTCATTCCATGTATCCTTTTAGTTCTGATTGGCACATCCCGTCGAACAGTCACCAGGAATATGTAAAAACAATCCGCAGCCTGGCAGAAAAATACCAGGACAAAATCAAAATTCTCTGCGGTTTTGAGTGTGATTATTTTCCGCCCCTGAGCCTGCCAGAAAAATCACATTTTGGTGACTTAAATCCCGACTATCTGATTGGGGCCGTTCACTATGTTACAAATAACGGCCATCAAACGACTGTTGATGACTCCACGGCAAATGTAAAAAAAGGCCTGGACCTTTTATACGCCGGGGACGGCAAAGCCTGCGTTTTGGCTTATTTTCAGGCCCAACGCGAAATGTTAAAACTCGGAACTTTTGAAATTTGGGCCCACCCCGATTTAATCCGAAAAAGAAACGGCGATCTTCATTTTTTTGATGAAAACGAAAGCTGGTACAAAGAAGAAGTCAAGGCCACCGTAAAAGAAGCGGCCAAAAGCCAGGTTATTGCCGAAATAAACACCGGGGCTATAGCTCGAGGTGCAATGGACGACGTCTACCCTTCCGAATATTTTCTTTCGCTGATGTTTGATGCAAAAATCCCAGTCTGCATAAATTCAGACTGCCACAATGCCCCAGATTTGGACTGTGCTTTTGACAGGGCGGTGGCTATTGCAAAAAAAGTCGGTTACAAAGAACTGACTTACCCTGTTGATGGAAAATTAATTCACATAGAGATTTAAAATATTCAGGAAATCTCTAAAAATCACGCAGACAAAAAAAAAGGGGCTATTCACGTTCGAACAGCCCCTTTTTTGTAACTACGAAAACTCGTCATTCCGGACTTGTTCCGGAATCTCCTGAAGTGCTGAAATAAATTCAGCATGGCACACAGTTACAATTATCTGTTTTTTCTTTCTTCTGCACTTGCACACGAAATGCACATCAAAGCAGAAGGCAGAACTTCCAGTCTGTCTTTTGGAATTTCCTGACCACAAATCACACAACGACCATATTTATTCTGATTGATTCTGTCAATTGCACTATCAATCTGTCTAAGTCTGTTTGCATCCTGAGCTCCCAGCGATGTGAGCAACTGGCGGTCAATTACATCCGATGCAACATCCGCCTCATCACCAGAATCTACAGTCTTTACAAGGTTACGCATATCTTCACTCTGATCTGCCAGAGATTTTAACAAGGTTGCGCGCTGTTCCTTGAGCTTATCTTTCATTTTATCAAGAAAAGCCTGATCCATAACTACCTCCCTACACCATTTTTACCTAAAGTTGTAATGTTATGAAGTTTTGTATATAATAATATAAATGCAAAGTTCCAAAAAGACAAACTTTTTTTGGAGAATAAATCAAATTTTTTATATAAAAGGATTATCATGGCAAAAGAAGAAGCTATTGAAGTTGAAGGAATTGTAAAAGAAGCACTTCCAAACACAACATTCCGTGTTGAATTGCAGGGGGGCCACATGATTTTGGCTCACTTATCTGGAAAAATGCGCAAGCACTACATCAGAATCGTTCCTGGTGACAGCGTAAAAGTTGAACTTTCACCTTACGATTTAAACAAAGGACGCATCGTTTTCCGCGAAAGATAATTTTAAATAATTTTTGCAACTTTGTTTTTTCATCTTTTTGATTGGTAGATTGGGAGAAAAATATGACTTTGTACGAAGACTTAAAATGGAGAGGTCTTATAAAAGACGTTGCAGGCGACGAAGCTGAATTACAGAAAGTTCTTGATGGAAAAGAATTTTCTTTCTATTGGGGAACAGACCCTACCGCCGACTCACTTCATTTAGGTCATTATTCATCACTTTGTATGGCAAAACGCCTGGCAAATGCTGGAAAACACCCGGTTTTGCTTTGCGGTGGTGCTACAGGGCGCATTGGTGACCCTCGCCCAACTGCAGAACGCGAAATTATTTCTGACGAAGCCGTAAACAACAATATCAAAGGAATTCGTGCTCAAGTTAGCCGTTTAGTTCCTAGTGCCGAACTTGTTGATAACTATGATTGGTTGAAAGATTACACATTTTTGAACTTTCTCCGCGACATTGGTAAATACATCAACGTAAATTATATGCTTGGAAAAGACATCATTCAGCGCCGTCTTGAAACTGGCATTACTTACGCGGAATTTTCTTATATGCTTATGCAGGGCTACGATTTTCTTCATCTTTATCAGGAAAAAAATTGTATTATGCAGGTTGCAGGTTCTGATCAGTGGGGAAATATTACAACTGGTGTCGATTTTATCCGCAAAGTTCTGGACAAAACAGCTTACGCATTTACCATGCCTTTGATTCTCGATCCTACAGGCAAAAAATTCGGTAAATCTGAAGGCAACGCCCTCTGGCTAGATAAAAACAAGACAACTCCTTACGCAATTTACCAGTATCTTATCAATACTGATGATTCTAAAGTTCTGGAATACCTCAAAGTTTTCACCTTCCTCTCAAAAGAAGAAATTGAAAATATTTATGCCCAGCAGCAGGCTGCCCCGGAAACTCGCATTGCCCAGAAAACTCTGGCTTACGAAGTTGTAAAAGACATTCATGGAAAAGAAGAAGCTGATAACGCCGTTACAGTAAGTCAAAAACTCTTTGCCGGCGATTTTAAAGGACTTTCGGTAAGTGATATTCTTTCGGGAATGAAGGGAGTTCCAACTTTCAAATACAGCCAGGAATTGCCACTGGTAGATGTTCTTGTAAACAACAATATGGCATCATCAAAACGAGAAGCCCGCGAATTTATCAAAAATAATGCTGTTTCTGTAAATGGTGATGTTGTAAATGATGAAGCAAAAATCATCACAAAAGATATGGCCCTGGAAGGAAAAGTAATTATTTTCCGAAGAGGAAAGAAAAAGTACTTCTTGGCAGAAATTGACTAGAAAATAAAAAAGGCATTTTGAAAGTTCAAAATGCCTTTTTTATTTTAATTTTTTGATTTTACAGTTCGCAAGCCCCGAATTGCAGTTCCAATTCCCCGAACCCCATCAGCAATAACACCAATGCAAATTAAAAATCCGAAAGGAATAAAATAAGCAATTCTGAACATAAAGAGAGCTACAAAAGTTTGAATTGCCTTCATAGCCAACATCTGCCAGTATTCGCCGCGAGTTCTGCGTCGGCGGTTGGTGCGGTTTTCATCATAATTTTGATTAGACCGATTATAATTGTAATAATTTCTTTGGCCCTGATTTTCTTCCTGAGCCCCACCAAACCATTGCCAGAAATTATCATCACCAAAAGGATTTTGATAAGTATATTGATACTGCTGGTGCTGCTGGCTAGACTGCCCGGCAGAAGAATAATTTTCAGAATATCCGCCTAAATCATAATTGCGGCGTTTTGCTTCATCACCTAAAACATCGTAGGCAGCCGAAATCTCCTTAAATTTTTCTTCGGCTTCCTTGTTTCCAGGATTTCTGTCCGGGTGATATTTAAATGCAAGGCTTCTGTAAGCTTTTTTAATTTCATCAGCAGTTGCAGATTTTGTCACGCCAAGAACTTCGTAATAATCTTTCATATACTTATAAAATAATAATTCCCAGCCTTTGTTACAAGATAATTTTTACTTTTTCCTGTATGTTTCTGGAGCCCCCAGGTAAGAATCTGGCATAATCTGATTTGCAGGATAAATCACAATTTTTTCCAAAACGATATTTGGAGTAACAGGATAAATCCGCAGAGTATTCAGACCTTTGCAACAATCCCCATAAACCGACGAAATACGGATATTATTTGTAACGTCGCTGCCCCAAGGTTCCTGATTGTCTCCAACTGCAAAATTTTCATCGACCAGGTTATTCAGGATTTTTTGACCATTTATTTCCATAATAAACTGGAGTTTGTTGTCTTTATAAGCAGGATTTGAAGGATTAAGATAAAAGTCAAAAGTCATGACATTTTCTTTTTCCAGGGCAAATTTATATTCCACGTAAGGAGCATTTTTTCCTTTTGGATAGGATTTTTCCACAGGGAAGGCTTTGACAGCAGAAAGAGTTTTTCCGTAGCCAGGAAGGATTTCAAAATGTCCGCCGTCCACCCCATCAACCTTTGCAAAATAATGCTGGGCTTCCATGCTGATGTAATTTTCGGTTTGAATGAAAGTGCCGGCAGGGAAATTGGATAGTGAGGTGGATTTTCCTTGGGGGGCGTTCATTTGCCCTCCAGCCGGGCAATCACCTTGCAGGGCGTTCGCTTGCCCCCAAGCCGCCAAACTTGCGTCAATTTCCACATTTACAAGCAGTCTTGCTCCATGACCATCGTTACTTTCAATTTTCAAAAGTCCACGAGGAGAAAAGGCTCCTGTGCCAACGCCCGCCCCGGTAGGTGAATTACCTGCCCCGGAAGGCAAAGTCCCCGCCCCGGCAGGCGAATCCCCAGCCATTTCCGCCAGTTTTTCCCTGTCAATCTTAATTGTAATTGTGTCTATCAAAAATTCCTTATCAGAAGCTACGCTAGCCGAAAGCCACTTGCCACAGTCATCAGCAAAATTCAGATTATAAGAAGCCCCACCTTCACAACAAAAAGCAATTTTAATTTGAGCCTCTTTTACATCAGGATTTTTAAAAGCAGTCAACTTCAAATTGCGGTTAGTCCAATCCTGGCCACTCGTTGTAAATTCCTGGCCATCAATCCAGGCAATAAAACGCTTTTTTCGGGTAGCTTCAACATAAGTGTAGGTCGGATAATGGTTTTCAGCCTCGCACCAATGAGTAAAGCCAAAATGTTCAGACCAGGCAGAGGCAAAAAACTTGCCACCGTCAATTTTGTCACATTCAAAAACCAGGGCCTGGTCATATTTGTAACATTCGCGGACTTTATCAGCATAAGCATTGGCAGCTAGGGCAGATTTGCCAGCAAACCAGCGATTTTTGCCGCTGTAAAGCTGCATTCTGAGGACATTCATAGTTCCACAGGCAGGAAGATAAACTTCCAGGAAATAGCCCGGCAAAAGATTTTCCGGAATTTCTGATTTTAGTTTTTCTGCCCGGGCGATAATGTCATTGGCAAGGGTCAAAATCTTATCACTTTCGCCAAAATTGATTGGGTGGAAGGTATCCGGCCAAACACATTCTGTCCGCCTCATATTTGCTAGTTTTGTATAAGCATTGATGATAAAGTCAATTTCAGATTTTTGATTTTCACTAAGGCTTGGAAATTGCTGATTAATCCAGGCTTTTGTGTAGTCCTGGACGGTGTTTTCGGCTTTTGAATATTTTTCATAATCATAAGCCAAGTCCAAGAAATAAGACAAAGGAAATTCGTTGGTCATAATATCGCCAACATTCACAATCCACAAATCTCGAATTCCAAAATCATAAGCGGCAGTCATCTGTTCTTTTACTTTTGGAAGATAATTTGTATTGAGCCATTCATAACTAAAAGGCGAACCATGATAATCAAAATGATAATACATTCCATATCCGCCCTTGTGATTTCTCATCTGCTCTGTTGGAACAGTACGAAGATTGCCGTGGTTATCATCACAAAGCATCAAAGTAACGCCTTCGAGTTCAGGGCTATCCATCAGACCTTTTGTATGCTTATCACCATAAAAATACGGCTCAACTTCTTTGTAAAGAGCCAGCATTCGGGGAACTTTGTCCAAATCATCATTTACATATTTTTTGATAAGGGAATTTTGAGTTTTTAGAACGTCACGAAGCAACTGGATATTGTCTGCCAGGGTAGCATTTTGCATGATTGCTGTATCCGCTTCGCCCCGCATACCAACCGTAATTACATTTTCAAATTTGCCAGAACGTTTGAGGCCATCTTCCCAGAATTTTGTGATTCCACTTTCGTTTGTGCGGAAATTCCAGGCATCTCCATAAATAGAGTCCGGCCCACGCAAATGTTTGTATTCTTCGCCAGCCCGGCAACAAGGTTCGTGATGGCTGGCCCCCATAATTACGCCCAGTTCATCAGCCAGTTCTGCATTTGCAAGACCTGGACCATCATCACTAAAACGAGCAGCCCACATAGCCGGCCAAAGATAATTTCCCTTCAGACGCAAAAGCAATTCAAAAACATGTTCATACATTTTGGCGTTAAATCCACCAAAATTATGATTACACCAGTTACCGCAAGCAGGCCATTCATCATTTATAAAAAATCCGCGGAAACGAACACTTGGTTCTTTGGAAATAAATTCACCTTCCTCCAGTTCAATTTCGTCTTTGTGGACAGGCAAAATATCAGCCCAATCCACAAGAGGAGAAACGCCCAAAAGTTCAGAAAAATGGAAAAGTCCATAAATCGTACCACGTTTATCTGAACCGGCAATTATGATTTTTGAAGAAGTCACAAAAAAAGCGTAAACTTCGCGTTTACCCCGGATTTTTTCAAGACTTTGAGGGGAAAGTTCTTTTTCGATTAGAGGGCTAGAGCCCAGTGTGCCGTAAATGAGAGGAATATTTCCCTGAGGAGTGGCAGTTGACGCAGCCGGCAAAATTCCAGTCACCCGCTGGACGTCCAGCCTTACTTTATCAGCAATTTTCTTTACCCCGGAAAATTCATTTTCATCGCAAACAAAACAAAGTGGCAGAGAATTGCCATCGACAGATATTTTTAACATATTTTCACCCTATGATTTAAAAAAATTGGTAACTATTCAAAACCGTCATTCCGGGCTTGACCCGGAATCTCAAAAGATGCTAACCCCAGACCTTGTTTCAGGGGCAGCATGACCTACGTCTAATATCTTACATATTTTCCGCTCAATGCCAACATAGCAAAAAAGTAGAGACAGTTATCATAATAACGACGGCGACCAGTTCTCATTGGAGTTTCCCAAAAACGTTTTACAGCCCGCTCGGCAGCCGCCCGCTCAGCCCCACTTTCAGAAACAGCCAGGGCCGCTTGAGCCACAGTCGCAACAAGACCAATCGGATGGCGAGCATTTTTTTTCAAAGGGCGGCCATCAACATAATAATCTTTTAATTCGTCCAGAGATTTTCCATCAAAAAAGTTGATGATTTTTTCGGCAATCTGCGACAATTCCGGAGTTTTTCCACACCAAAGGGCGTCCATTCCAATATTTGCAGCAACCCGGTAAGAATCGCTGAAAAATGTTCCATGCTGTTTTGGAGGAAGGGGCTGCCCTTCGTCGGTTGCGTATTCGGCCGCAAGACCAGTTTCTGGGTGGCAGGCTTTTACCAAATATTCACGACTGGCTTTTGCCGCCTGCTGCCAAAATTCCTTATCAGCAGGATCTGAGCGCTCTGCAAAAGTTTCATAAAAATGAGGAAGATGATAAGACGGATCTGTAAAAGGACAATTACAAACAAAACGGATGTGGTGATTTTTGCTATCCCACATTTTGTTAGGCCCGTGAATTGCAGTTCTCAAAATTGCCCGGGCTTCTTCCGTGTAATTAAAAATTCCCTGGCCATTTCCCCACCGCTCTGCCGCAAGAAATAAATCCATTGCAAAATATTCTTCGCCATCAGGGGCCGGCCCATCAGCATTTTTTCTACCATCAATCTGATTAGACCAGCAGAAAAATCCAGCATTTGGACCTTTATCCAGATACATATAAGTTCTAGCCCATTTCCAGATTTTGTCAAAAATATCCTTTCGATTCATCTGGACAGCCATCATCATGCCATAAGACATACCTTCAGTTCTGGCGTCGTCATTTCCGGTGTCTTCCATGTAACCGCTATCATCATCAGCATCAAAATAAAAATGATTAGAATTTTTCTGATCAAAAATATTATTCCAACATTCGATAACTCGGTTTTCAATGTCAAATTTTGAATATCCGTATTCTTCCAGTAAGTTTTTCATAGGTTAAAAATACAGCCAAAATTTTCTCCGGTCTATCGTAGATATTTCTTATATTCTGAAAAAAAAAGCCCATCCCAAAGGACAGGCTTTTTTAACTACCCAGAACCGTCATTCCGGGCTTGCCCCGGAATCTCACTGTAAAAGGAGATGCTGAAACGAGTTCAGCATGACGTGCGTGGGAGATGCTGCCCCCTGGACTTGTTTCAGAGGCAACATTCTGAATAGTCACGATTATTTTTTATTTCCTTTTTTCTGCTCGCTTGGCTTAGATTTAGCTCCAGCAACGGCAACAGCCATTTTTTCCTGAGCCTTAGCCAAATCATTACACATAAGGATTGGCTGACCAGTAGCATCCAAACAGTCACGCCAGAGAGAACCTTCCGGGTCAACCGCATTTCTGTGAGCAGTAACAGCCTTAATTGGCAGGTGAACAAATTTATCATGAACTAGGCCAATTACACACTTAGTTTTACCAGCCATAGCAGCATGAACAGCGTTATTTCCCAAACGTTCACAGTAGATAGAATCAGAAGCAGTTGTTACAGAAGCACGAACCTGGTAAGAAGGGTCGATGTATTTCAGATTGATTTCGATATTCTTAGCCTTGAAATATTTTTCGATTTCAGACTTCAAATAAATACCAATATCAGAAAGTTTTTTGTTACCAGAAGCATCAGTTGCACCAGTAGACTGGAGCAAATCCTGGCCAGCACCTTCAGAAACAACAATTACAGCATGACCGCGTTTTGCAAGACGGCGTTCCAGGCAAGCCAAAAATCCGTGTTCACCTTCCATCTCAAAAGGAACTTCAGGAATCAAACAGAAATTAGTTTCGTGAGAAGCCAAAGCAGCCTCGGTAGCAATAAATCCAGCTTCACGGCCCATCAATTTTACCAAACCAATACCATTAATCTGGCTAGCAGCTTCCATATGAACAGCAGCAACAGCTTCCTTTGCACGCTGAACAGCAGTTTCAAAACCAAATGAATGGTCAATAAACATCAAATCATTATCAACAGTTTTTGGCACCCCGACAACAGCACATTTCATACCACGCTTTTCAACTTCGCAGGCAATATCATAAGAACCGCGCTGAGTACCATCACCACCGATGATAAAAAGCATATTAATTCCGTCGCGTTCCAAACAGTCAACAATTTCTTCAACCCGCTGACCACCACCGCGGCTAGTTCCCAAATAAGTTCCACCAATTTTATGGATTTCGTCAATCAGATAGCGGTCAAGTTCAATTGGCTCATATCCTTCTTCTGCAAAAAATCCATGAAAACCAAACTGATAGCCCTTTACAGTTTTTACCCCGTAACGAGTATTCAAACAGCGAACAATAGCACGGATAACATCATTCAAACCAGGACAAAGCCCTCCACAAGTACAAATCCCTGCCTTTGCATGAGCCGGGTCAAAATAGATTTTTTCACGTGGGCCGGCTTTTTCCATCAAATTAGAAGAATCAAGTTTTATAGGCTTAGTTTTATCATAAACATTTACTTCAGAAATAACGTAAGAATCATCTCTTACATAATTCGCAGTATAATCTCCATGTACAGTGGAAAGTTTAATCGGAGACTGGATTGTACAAGGTCCCAAGTTTTCGATTGTGAAATCAAATATTTCATCAGACATAATTCACCTCAAAATTTACGATATTACAATTTATATTGAATGTGCATTTTTTGCAATAAGGGGATTTTTAGGAGGGGGAAGCCTCCCCCACGCTCCAGCCCGCAACGCGGTCTTCCGCTACCCCCTCTGCGGGCCTCAATCGCCGGCCCGCAACGCCCGCTCTTATTTTCCCATCATCGCGAAAATCGCCTTAAACAAGCCAAGCGAACCTGCCATCATAATACAACCAGCAAGCAAAACGCCCAGCATAACCGCAATCACAGTGTCACGGAATTTCATACCCAGCAGACTACCTGCCAAAGTTCCAGTCCAAGCCCCAGTTCCCGGCAAAGGAATAGCGACAAACAAAAACAGAGCCATAAAAAAGCCCCGCCCAGCCTTTTCCTGGAGTTTTTCGCCAGCAGCCCGGCCCTTAGTCAGAAAAAATCGGCAGATTCCGCCAATCAGCTTTTTATCCTGCCCCCATTCCAAAAATTTTCGTGCAAACAAATAAATAATTGGCACCGGAAGCATATTTCCCAAAATGCTCACGATATAGGAAGGCAAAATCGGCATCTCCAAAGCCTGAGAAACCGGAATAGCACCGCGCAGTTCAACCAGCGGCAACATCGAAATAAAAAACACCCAAAAATAATTCTTAATCATAAAGCGGATTATAGCAATTTTCGCCCGTAGTGAAAACACAAAGAACATTTTTAAGCATTTTTCAGCAGAAGATTTAGGCGTTCCCCTCCGCTCCGTTCGGGCTACGCCCTCACTCCGCTACGGGTCGGCTG
>CAZGDL010000017.1:20116-21655 GCA_964525075.1 uncultured Treponema sp. | reverse complement strand
ACCATGAACGTTGTAGTTATGGGTGCCCAGTGGGGCGATGAAGGTAAAGGTAAGATTGTTGATTACCTTGCTCAGGATGCTAAGTACGTTGTTCGTTTTGCCGGCGGTGCTAATGCAGGTCACACAATTGTTGTTGATGGGAAAAAATATGCCCTTCATCAAGTTCCATCTGGAATCCTTTACCCTGAAAAATCAGTTTTTTTGGGTTCTGGTATGGTTATTGACCCGGAAGCTCTTTTCAAAGAACTCCAAATGCTTAAAGACAATGGAATAAACTGGGAAGGTCGTGTATTTATTTCTGATCGTGCCCACCTCACTTTGCCAGGCTATCGTGAAATGGACAAACAGCGTGATGCTGAGCGCAAACGCCCAATTGGAACTACAGGTCGTGGAATTGGTACAACATATTCTATGAAATCTGAACGCGATGGTATCCGTGTAGCTGATTTGGATTGGGAAGAAAAGTGGAATGACCTTGACGAAGCTGACCAAAAATTCCTGGAACAGTACAAAGATCAGTTGATTAAGATGCGGGTAAATATTGCTGCAAAAATGTACGAATACCGCAACGAAAATATTTTGTTTGAAGGTGCCCAGGGAGCTATGCTTGACATCGACTCTGGAACTTATCCTTATGTTTCTTCTGGAGCGTCTGGTTCTTACGGGGCCGCTTCTGGCTCTGGAGTTGGTCCTAAATCTTTGGACAAAATTTATGGCGTTTTCAAGGCTTATGAAACTCGTGTTGGAAACGGTCCTATGCCATCAGAATTCAATGCAGAAACTGAAGGTGAACTTTGTGATTATGTCCGCAATACTGGTAACGAATTTGGCGTAACAACAGGTCGCCCTCGTCGCTGTGGTTATCTTGACTTGGTAGCCCTCCGCTACGCCTGCCACGTAAACTCCATCGACAATCTGGTTCTTACCCATCTTGATATTTATGATGATATGAACGAAATTGAAGCTTGCGTTGCCTACGAAATTGATGGAAAAATCGTAACAGACTTCCCTGCTTCTATTCCAGATTTGAACAAAGCAAAGCCTGTTTTGGAAAAATTCCCTGGCTGGAAAGAAGACATCACAAAATGTACTTCTTACAAAAAATTGCCAAAGAATGCAAAAAATTATATTGCCTACATCGAAGATTTTACTGGAACAAAAGTAGGAATCGTTTCGGTTGGTGCAGACAGAAACCAGACTTTCATTCGTGAAAAAATCTGGAAATAATTTGCTGCGGTAGTTTTTATCAAAAGCAAAAAGGCTGGGGTGACCAAGAGCCTCCCCAGCCCGTTTTTTTTGGATAGATTTTTTTTGGATAGTTTGTGAAAAAGTTTTTCTATTTATTATCACTAATATCATTAACATTAATTTTTTTCACAGCCTGTTCTTCTACCCCCAAGGCTCCTCCTGCCCCTTCACAAAAATCTAATGAGATGCTGAACCAAGTTCAGCATGACGGGAATGTTCATGACGAAAAAGGTCAGCATGACGGGAATGTTCATGACGAAAAAGGTCAGTATGACGGGAATGTTCATGACG
>CAZGDL010000017.1:11513-20016 GCA_964525075.1 uncultured Treponema sp. | reverse complement strand
ATGACGGGAATGTTCATGACGAAAAAGGTCAGTATGACGGGAATGTTCATGACGGAAAAATTCAAAATGATGGTCAGGAAGAAAATCCCCAGCCTATTATCGAAGACGATGAGCCCCGCGACCAAATCACCCTACTCTTTGCCGGCGACATCATGGCCCACACGGTAAATTATCAGATTTCAACCTATTCAAAAATCTACAGGGACGTAAAATATATTATCCAGCCGGCAGACCTGGCTTTTGCAAATATCGAAGCCCCAATTGATACGACCAAGCCAGCTTCCTCTTATCCTAATTTTAATATGACTCAAAAATATGTTCAGGCGGCAGTTGACGCTGGTTTTGACGTTTTTTCCCTCTGCAACAATCACACCAACGACCAGTTTTTGTCCGGGATTAAGGAAACCATAAAAACCAGCAAAAAAATCACAGAATATGCCCAAAATCTTGGCGAAAAAGTTTATTTTTCTGGGCTGAAAGAAAGCCCCCAGTCAGAATTCTCCTATAATGTAATTGAAAAACATGGCTGGAAAATCCTCTTTTTGCCAATGACAGAAATTTTGAACCGGCCAGATTCATCATCCTATATAAATTATGTAAAAAATGATGATGCTTCCCGCAAAAAATTTATAAAATACGTTCAAGAATTGAAAGAAAAAAATCCTTGCGATTTATTTATTTTATCGGTACACGCATTTGAACCCGAGTACACCAGAACAATCACAGAAAAACAAAATCTTTTTTATATGAATTTGCTGGATGCTGGAGTGGATATTGTTTGGGCAAATCACGCCCATATCATCAAAAATCGCAAAGTAGTCGTGAATACAATTCAAAATCGTGATAAAATCATCATGTACGCAAACGGAAATACAATTAGTGGCCAGCGTACAAAACCCGATTTTAATTCCAAAAATCCTAATGGAGAAAGGGATAACACCGGGGATGGGCTTTTATACAAAGTCATCTTAAAAAAAGACAATAATGGCTCTGTAAAAATTCAAAAAGCAGAGAATATTTTTATAACAACCTACATAAATACTGCGAACGAATATGTTATCAAACCGCTTAACCAGGATTTTGTAGATTATTTATATGATGTCCCAAGAACAAATTGGGCAAAATACATTGAGCGTCGAATCAAAATCAATAAGGACGCCACAAAGGATTTAATAGAATGGCAGTAGATTTTAAACAACTTCCAGTTTATGAACAAAAACAAAAAATTTTAGATTGCCTGGAAAATAATCAGGTAGTGATTGTAGAAAGTCCGACAGGGTCAGGAAAAACGACCCAGATTCCAGTTATTTTGTACGAAGCAGGATATGCGACAAACGGAATTATTGGCGTAACCCAACCCCGCCGAATTGCCGCCCTTTCGGTAAGTGAATTCATTTCAAAGCAGATGGGAACTCCCTACCCCGGCCTTGTTGGCTATAAAATGCGTTTTGAAGATGTCACAAATCAGGATACAAGAATCAAAATTATGACGGACGGCATCCTCCTCCAGGAAATGAAACTTGATCCCTGGCTTTCAAAATATTCAGTTTTGATGATTGATGAAGCCCACGAAAGAAGTTTGAATATTGACTTTGTTCTGGGCCTTGTAAAAAGAGTTCTCAAAGAACGTTCCGATTTCCATGTGATTGTTTCTTCGGCAACCATGAACACCCAGATTTTTAGCCAGTATTTTGATAATGCCCCGATTGTTTCCATTGACACAGTGACTTATCCTGTTGCTCTGGTTTATGATCCTGTTCCAGGTTCTGCCACTACCACAACAGAAGCCGGCTGCGACCAACTTTTGAACAAAATTTACACGACGGTTGACCGAGTTTTGGATAATGATGAAGATGGCGGGATTTTGGTTTTCCTGCCAGGTGAAAAAATCATCAAAGATTGTATTGACCGCCTTTATTATTCGCCAATCGGCCGAAAACTCCATATTTTGCCCCTTTATGGCAGACTTTCAAAAGAAGAGCAGGAAAGAGTTTTTGAGGATGCCCCAGAAGGCAAGAAAAAAATCGTAATTTCGACAAATATTGCAGAAACTTCCGTCACAATCCGGGATATTACGACGGTTATTGATTCAGGACTTTGCAAGCTGAATTTTTATAATCCAAGAAATTTTACATCCAGTCTGATAGAAAATCCTGTTTCAAAAGCTTCCTGCAATCAGAGAAAAGGCCGGGCTGGTAGAACTAGTCCGGGAACCTGCTACCGCCTTTATTCCCGCAGAGATTTTGAGATGAGGCCGGAATATACGACCGAAGAGATTTACAGGACAGATTTAAGTGAAGTTGTCCTCCAGATGGCAGAATTGGGGATTACGGATTTTTATGGTTTTGATTTTATTTCAAACCCGGGCCAGGAAGGTATTATCGGGGCAGTTGATACCCTGAAAATGCTGGGGGCCCTGGAAGATGACAACACCTTGTCTTCAATTGGAAAGATGATGGTAAAATTCCCCCTCGAACCTAGAATCAGCCGAATTATTGTAGAAGCAATTATGCGGTTCCCTGATGTTTTGGAAAAAGCCCTGATTGCGGCGTCATTTTTATCGGCAAATTCGCCATTTATTTTGCCACAAAACGAAGAAATGGAAGCCCGCAAGGCCCACCACCGTTTCCGCGATATGCAAGGGGATTTTGTAACTTACCTTACCCTTTTTGCAGCCTACAAACAGACCGACAATCGGGAAAAATTCTGCAAAAAAAATTATCTTGATGAACGAGTTATGGCAGAAATCGAAAATATTAATTTTCAGCTCACGGAAATTGTAAACGAAAAAATGAATATCCCTGTGATGAGTGGAAAAGGTTCTATTTCTGATTATTTGTGCTGTATTGCAGCCGGAATGATTCAATTTGTATGCGTCAGAACCGGAACAGAATCTTACCGTTCACTCACCGCCGACCATATTTGCATTCATCCTGGAAGTGTTATGTTCCGCCAGAATCCGGTTTTTATTGTTGCTGGCGAAATTGTCAAAACGAGCAGGATTTTTGCCATGAGCGTTTCTCCCCTCACCCGGCCCATGCTGGACACCATCGACCCGACATTATTTGACAAGCTGATGGTTTGCAAAAAGGCTGGAAAAGTTGGAAAATCTCCTGCCACGGATTATATTGATTTTAATTCTATCCAAAAGAAAAATAAAAATATCCACGAAAAACTCACTCCCGCCCAGAAAAAAGTTGCAAAAGCCCAGCAAAAAATTGCAGAAGAAAATGGGGATAATGCTCTTTCACTCGGTAGCTTTTTGTTTGAAACAAAGAAAATCAAAGGAAAGAAAACCGCAATTTTGCCACTGGAACAGTTCAAATTTGCCCTTTCCCAAGAAAAAGACAAAAATAAGCTTAAAACTTGTGGCAATTTGAAGGGAAAAATCGAAACTCGCGACCATGGCACGCTTTTGGCAGGGGAAAAATTATCCCTCATCATAAAAGTCATAAAGGAACTGGACTTAAATCCTATGACCGAAAAAAAATGGAATCGCCACATGAATGTAAATATTTATGAGCCCATTCAAAAAGAACAGCTGATTGATTCCCTGGACTGGATTTTGCGGGTTGCAATTGCAAAGCAAAAGGGCCAGGAATACGGTTTTATCACGCTATTTACGGACGAAAAAGGAAATTACTGGTTCAAAGTTTCAAGGGGATTTATGACTGCCTTAACGGAAAGTCACGCCAGCCTGGAAACTTTGATAGAAGAAAGTGTGGATTTTTCGCCAGATGAAGAAAAGAAAATTAATTCTGTGCTTGGCCTGGTGAATAAGTTCTATGATTAGACTGATTAGGCTGAACTCGTTTCAGCTCTTTACTATAATGATTAAAGAGAATATATTGTAGAAATACAACTTTAATATCATTAAACATTTTGAGTGATACTAAATTTACTCAAATAAGGTTTATAGGAGATAAAAATGGGAAAGAAAAATCTTGATTGGGGAAATCTTTCATTCAGTTACATGCCGACTTCAAAAAGTTATGTTGCCAACTGGAAAGATGGAAAATGGGATGATGGTAAACTTACAAAAGACCACACTATTAAAATTAACGAATGTGCAGGGGTGCTTCAGTATGCACAGACTTGTTTTGAAGGGCTCAAGGCTTACGAAACAGAACACGGCGACATCGTTACTTTCCGTCCAGATTTGAACGCAGATCGAATGGAAACTTCTTGCAAACGTCTTGAAATGCCAGTTTTCCCAAAAGACCGCTTTATCGAAGCAGTTTTGCAGACTGTAGAAGCTAACAAGGATTGGGTTCCACCTTACGGGTCTGGTGCTACTCTTTACATCCGTCCTTATATGTTCGGTTCTAACGCAGTAATTGGGGTAAAGCCAGCTGATGAATATCAGTTCCGCATTTTGGTTACTCCAGTTGGACCATATTTCAAAGGTGGAGCAAAACCTATCAAAGTTAGACTTTCTGATTTGGACCGTGCCGCTCCTCATGGAACTGGTGATATTAAAGCCGGTTTAAACTACGCTATGTCACTTCACAATATTGTTGATGCTCATAACCAGGGCTATGCAGAAAATATGTATCTTGATCCTGCAACTCACACATATCTGGAAGAAACAGGTGGAGCAAATATTATTTTTATCACAAAAGATGGAAAACTTGTAACTCCAAAATCTGACTCAATTCTTCCTTCTATTACTCGCCGTTCTTTGCTGATTGTTGCAAAAGACTATCTCCACATGGAAGTTGAAGAAAGAAAGATTGCAAAATCAGAACTCAAAGATTTTGCAGAATGTGGACTTTGCGGAACTGCTGCTGTTATTTCGCCAGTTGGCCAGATTGATGACCACGGAGAATCTATTATCTACAATGAAGGTAAAGATGAAATGGGGCCAAAAACAAAAGAACTCTACGACACACTTACCGGCATTCAGATGGGCAGATTGCCAGCCCCGGAAGGTTGGATTTATACAATAGACTAAATGTCTATTGAACGAGCGTAGCGAGTGTCCCTTGACGCCTCGTATAAAAAAAACGCCGGATTTAATCATTTTGATTATTTCCGGCGTTTTTTTTATTTTTCGCTAATCCTTATTTTATTTTTTTCAGGAAAGCATCTTTGAAACCGTAACTCTTAAATCTTGCAAGAACTACAGCGTATTCGTCCATTCCCAAAGGTCCAATCAAAATCTGTTTTCTTGAAGTTCCTGGTACTGGAAGAATAGTAATAGGATAGTTATTACTGTACTGACTCACAATGTTCATAATATTTTCATCAGATGCAAGAACCGCAATTTGAATATAATATGAGCCGGATTTCAAATCACTAGAACTAGAAACCATATATTTTTCATAACCAAGGCTAGATTCATTGGTGATTACAGCCTCCGCGCTTTCAGAACTTTCCTCAACAGGAGCTTCCTGGCTGGCAACTTCTTCAACTTCTGTAACTTCTTGTTCAGTATCTTCTTCAACAGAAGCCAAAGGTTCAAGGTCTTCTGAAACGTCTTCAACTTCGTCCTCGTCACTTACAGGAGGATTTGAATCCACTGGCACAAGAACGATAGCTTCGTATTCGTCTTCTACCTCTGTTTCGCTTTCGTCAGCAGGTTCAAGCTCTGTTTCAACTTCTGGTTCACTTTCACCAAGAATTTCAGACTCACTTTCGTCTTCAAGTTCTGGGAGTTGATCTTCTTCTACAGCTTCTTCTCCTACAGAATCTGCAGATAATTCTGGACTGTCTTCTGCAAAGGCTTCTTCGGCAGGAGCTTCTTCCAAATCTTCATCTAACTCTTCTTCCTCAAAGTATTCTGTTGCTGGAGTTTCGTCCAATTCGTCCAATTCATCAATTTTGGTTTCTTCATCAGCAATTTCGCTGTCATCAGATTCTTCGGCTTCTTCAGCTTCTGTATCATCAAGAAGAGCTTCATCATCAGAAATTTCTACATCATCTTCTGCAACTTCTTCTGCGTTTTCTTCCAATTCAGGGAGATTTTCTTCCTCGAATGATTCAGAAGCGATTTCTTCTTCAACTTCCGGCAGTTCTTCATCTTCAAAAGCTTCTTCGTCCGGTGTTTCTTCAGGAGTTTCTTCTTCTAGGATTTCTTCTTCATCAGAATATTCTTCTACAAAAGGTCCTTCGTCTGTATTTTCGCCATCATCGGCAATTTCGCTATCATCTGTTTCGCCTGGAACTTCTGAATCATCAAAAGCCTCTTCTTCTTCATTTTCATAAGTTTCGTCATCAAGATTTTCATCATCTGTAACAGCGTCATCATCAGTAACTTCTGGCTCTTCTGTTTCAACTTCAGCTTCTGGTTCGGCTTCGTCAACTTCTACATCACCTTCCGGCTCTGTAGCTTCCAATTCTGGCTCAGCCTCACTCGTTTCAGTCTCGGCAATTTCACTTTCTTCTTCTGATTCAGTTTCTTCTTCAAAACCTTCTTCCTTAAAGGCTTCGGCTGGGGCTTCTTCAAAAGCCTCTTCTGATTCCTCTTCTATGGTAGGCTCTTCTTCATTCTCGTCTGCTACAACATTATTTTGTTTGGAAATTACGGCAGTTCCATAAACTCTTTCATCCTGGCCAGACCGCTTTGTAATTTTTACGATGTTGTTGGCATCTTTATCAATACCAATTGCTGCAGCGGCTTCTGGAGAAAGCATAATTGCAACTCCCTCAGAAGGATCTAAGGCACCAATTACCAGCAAATCTACAGTCGAATCACCAGTAATATTTGCCACACTGATAATATCACCAGGAAGATAGCCAACAGTCTTTGCAAACAATCCTTGTGGAAAAACTCCTTCGTCCACAACAACGGCCCGCCCATCAAGAGAAGGACTGAATGATGCAAACATAAGACATGTTACAAGTACCACCAAAACCTTAGTAATTACGCTATTGAATTTATTTTTCATACCCCACCCATCCTTAGGCTTTATTTGTTTTTAATGCTTTATTTATTTCTGTCACCAGATTTAAAGAAATCTTCTTCAAATCATCTTTTTTTTGACTTGCTTTTATATTTTCAAAAGATTTATCTGCAATAGTCGTGCCGGTATTTGCATTTGCAATCGTAAATTTAACTTTTTGCAAATCAGCATTTTTTGTCGTTGTATCTTCGGTCCTGCTATAAAATAAATTAATCTGAATAAAATAATCAGAATAACCATTAAATGCTTCCCTAATTCCTTCCCGATACAAATTTCCGTCCTGAGAGTCAGATTTTGAAACAGCCGCATTTGCATTTGTCACAATGTATCCTGATTCAAAAAAGGATGTCAGAATTTCATCTTCCACTATCAAAGATTCTTCTGTCACTTCTTCTGCTGTTTCATCGTGCTGGACAACCTGAAAACAGATTTGTTTGGCAAAACAAGCAGAAGCACAAAGTCCAATCATTGCCACAGAAAAAATTCTTTTAAGTTTCCCCATAGAATTACCCCAATTTTATCGACTATTAATCGACTATCAGTTTATTAATCGGTGATTTTTTGAGGTGGGTTTAGAGAATTTTAACGCCTAATTGAGATTTTATTGCCTCTATGCTAAAATTATTGTGGGTTTGGGAAAAATGGATAAAAGAATTTATATCATCGGGGCGGGATTTGCCGGACAGACTATTGCCGATGACATCAAACGTAAAAAAATCTTTGGAAAAGTTAATGCCTTTATTGATGATAATAAAGATTTGATAGGCACAACAATTGATGGTGTGCCGGTTTTAGGGCCAATCAGTGGCGTTACTTCCATTCTTTCCAATTCTGATTTAGACGAAGCAATTATTGCCATTCCATCTGCCCCGACCGAACGAATCCGCGAAATTTACGAAACTTTGACAAAAAATGGTTTTTCCCATATCAAAATTTTGCCAGGAATAAGCCAGGTTGTGACGGGAACTGCCCACCTTGTCCAAACGCGCGAAATTGACCCTCTGGATATTTTGGGGCGAACGCCGGTTACTATCAGTTTAAAAGAAAGTCTTGCCTACCTGCGGGGAAAAAGAGTTTTAATTACAGGGGCAGGCGGTTCGATCGGTTCTGAACTTGCCCGCCAACTTTTGTCTGGTGGAGCTGAAAGACTTTATCTTTTTGGCCATGGTGAAAATTCAATCTGCCAGATTTACAGGGAACTCAGACTTTTGCAGTCGGAAGGGGTTGGCGAAAAAGCGACTATTGTCCCGATTATTGGTGATATGAGGGATAGGGAATATGTCGACTTTATCATCAAAAATACCAAGTGTAATGTGATTTTCCACTGTGCAGCCTACAAACACGTTCCAATGATGGAAGAAAATCAGGTTGCTGCCATTGAAAACAATGTTTTTGGAACAAAAAATCTTCTGGATGCGGCTCTTGCCCACAAAGTAAGCCGGTTTGTTTTGATTTCTACGGACAAGGCGGTTGCCCCGGTGAGTGTTTACGGGGTTTCTAAGATGATTTGTGAAAAACTGGTGCTAGATGCGGCGAAAAAAGCGGAAAAAAATGCCACCAGGGCCGACGAAAACCTTGCTGGCAAGCAAAATGACACC
>CAZGDL010000017.1:7096-11413 GCA_964525075.1 uncultured Treponema sp. | reverse complement strand
ACACCTCCCAGGCTATTATGTTTGTTCGCTTTGGAAATGTGCTGGGTAGCCGAGGGTCCATTCTTCCACTTTTCCAAAACCAGATAAAGACCGGTGGGCCAATCACCGTGACGGACGAAAACATGGTTCGCTTTTTTATGACAATTCCAGAAGCCTGTTCCTTGGTACTCCAGGCCGGCGGGGTTGGCGAAAACGGAAAATCTTATCTTTTGGATATGGGCGAGCCAATCAAAATTATCGATTTAGCAAAACAAATCATAAAATTTTCGGGATTGGAGCCTTACAAGGATATTGATATAAAAATCGTAGGTGCCCGCAAAGGTGAGCGGCTTGTTGAACCCCTTTGGCTGGAGGAAGAAAATCCCACTCCTACAAAATACAAAAAACTTTTGACCCTGGATAATATAGAATACGATTCCCAAAGGCTCGATGACCTGCTTTCAAAACTTGAGCCAATTTGTTTTTACACAAAAGGAAAAGAAGCAGATTTTAGAAATCGTGATAAACTTGTAAATATACTTTGTGATGATTGTAAAAGTTTAAAAGATTTTTACGAAGAAATTAAAAATGACAATCAGAAGCGAACAGATTTATTATAAAGTATAGAAATAGAAGATTTTATAACTAATCAGAACCGTCATTCCGGGCTTGACCCGGAATCTCATGAATAAGAGATGCTGAACCCTGAACTTGGTTCAGGGGCAACATGATGTTCTGAAAGGAGGCTGAAAATTTTATGGCAGAAATAAAAGTTCCATTTCACAGGGCGGCAATCACAAAAGCCGAAGAAGATGCAGTTTTGGATGTTTTGCGGTCAGGCTGGCTCACCACCGGAAAATACGCTTTGGATTTTGAAAAAAAATTCAGCCAGGCGGTTACTTCTGATGATGAAGCGGAAAAAGGCTTGCAACCTGTAATCAGCCTTGCTGTAAATTCAAACACTTCCGGTATGATTCTTGCTATGGAAGCATGTGGGGTAAAAGCCGGTCGGGCTGTAATCACCACACCCTACACTTTTGTTTCTACTGCTGCCTGTGCCCGCCACCTAGGAGCCGATGTTTATTTTGCTGATATTGAGGACAGATCTTACAGCATAAATCCGGATAAAATCGAAGAAATCTTAAAAAAAGACGCCCAAAATGGCCACAAAGTTCAGGCCATTGTTCCGGTTCACGTTGCCGGTAACGTTTGCAATATGGAAAGAATTTTGGACCTTGCAAAAAAATATTCCACTCCAGACCATAAAATCTACGTTATTGAAGATGCGGCCCACTCTTTCCCGTCCAAAACAAAATTAGGATTTGCAGGAACTATTGGCGACGCCGGCGTTTTTTCTTTTTACGTTACAAAAACAATCACAACGGCGGAAGGAGGAATGGTCTGCACCCGAAATCCTGATTTGGCAAAAAGAATGACCGTTATGAGAATGCACGGAATGGATCGCACAACCTGGGACCGCTACACTTCTCCGCGGGCTTCCTGGGAATACGACATCGTTGCTCCTGGCTATAAATTTAATCTTCCGGACGTTCTGGCTGCAATTGGTTGCTGCCAGGTTCAGAGGGCTAATCTCTTTTTTGACCAGCGAAAAAAAATCGTAGAAAAATATAACCAGGCATTTGCAAATTTGGATTTTATCCAGTTGCCTCCTGATGATGAAGGTAACGCTTGGCACCTTTATTTGATGAGGATAAGGCCAGAAAAACTCAAAATTGGCAGAGATGAATTTGCAAAAAAAATGCAGGCTGCAGGTTTGGGAATTTCCGTTCATTTTATCCCGATTTTTCATTTTAGTTACTGGAAGGAACTTTATCCCGATTTTACGGCGGAAAATTATCCTGTTGCAGAAGACCATTACTCAAGAACAATTTCCATTCCTTTGTATCCTGATATGACAGAGCAAGATGCCCAGCTTGTAATTGACTCGGTAAAGCAAATTGGAATGGAAAATCACAAATAAAAGGAAAAAAAATAGGAAAAATAAATGGCAGCTAGAAAAACTTCACAAAAAAAGTTGATTCGCTCTCTTGATACAGTCGGATTTTATTCTGATTTTGAAAAAGAAGGGACTTTGTCTGCTGTTTTAATACGAAGCCCGGCAGAAGCAGGAAAAGTCCAGTCCATCACCATTGAAAATTTGCCGCCGGGTTACTATTTGTTTACCGCGGATGATATTCCTGGAGCAAAAAATCTTAAAATCAACAAATTTACTGCAAAAATTTTTGGTTATGATGATATTTCTTACTCTGGCGAACCTTTGGGAATTCTTTTGGGGCCAGATGAAGAAGTTCTTCATAAGCTTTTGGACAAAGTTTCTGTAAATCTTGATGTCGGCAATCTGGAATCAGCCTTGCACAACGTCATGAAAAATCAGGAAAAACAGGATCAGGCTGAAAATTTTTCTGAATTTGTTGAACAGATTAATGATATGCCATCTTTGGATAACGTAATCAGTAAATCAACAATAAAAGAAGAAGATTCTGATAAAACTATAGCTTTTAGAGAAGTAAAATACGGCTTATATAAAACAAAATCCCTTGAAGAGGCTGACCAGGAACTTTTTGCCTCAGAAAATAATGTCAGCCTTGACACTTGGGTGCAAAAAATCTCTTCGCCAAGCTGGCAAGAAACGGAAGGCTCTTTTTGTTATACAGATGGAGCAAATATCCATGTTTACATTCCTTCAAAATGGACTGGCTTAACCCAAAAAGTTCTGGCAGAAACGCTTGGAATTAAGCCCGAAAATGTTTATATCCACAAAACTAAAGTTTCTGGAGTTTTTCCGACAGGTTTATGGAGGACTACAATTCTCGCGGCCCAAACTGCGCTTGCAAGTTTTTTAACAAAACAGCCGGTAAAACTTGTTTTGTCCCAAAAAGAACAGGCAACTTACATGAAATCCGGCATTCAGACAAAAATCACTTATCAGACTGCCGCCGATAAAGATGGTCTGATTACAGCCATGAAAGTTTTGATTGATATTGACCTGGGAATGGGAAATCCTTTTGCCCAGGAAATTACAGACAGAATCACCCTGGCAGCCTGCAATTATTATAAACCGCAAAATTTATATATTTACACAAAGGCCCACACGTCTAGAAATCCGCCGACGACAATTTCCATAAAAGTTGTCGATTCTCAATCATTTTTTGCAGCAGAAAACGAAATGCAGAAAGTCTGTAATAAAACCCAGCTTTTGCCGGATGAAGTCAGGCTGATTAACGCCCAGCAGGATAAAAAACTCGCCAAAAAAGCCCCATTTCCTTTTGATATTCAAATTGAAAATCTCCAGACTCTTTTGCAAACAGTAATCAAAAACAGCGATTTTAACCGAAAATACACATCTTTCCACATGGAAGCCATTGACCGGGTGGCCGTTGACAGTAAGCCATTTTTTGCCCTGCCCCTGCGCGGAATTGGGCTTGCCACCGGTTATGTAGTTTCTGGTTATAACGGAAGTTCTGATTTTCTTTATGATAATAAAATCGAAGCAACTCTCACCACGGAAGATAAACTGATAATTCACTGCATTAAACCTTCCCAGGTGATTCAGGATATTTGGAAAAATACTGCATCAGAAATCCTGCAAATTCCAAAAGAAAATATTTTGATTGATTCTGATTACAACATCGAAGAAATTCCTACAAATCCTGAAGATACGAATTCTTCTATTGGGGTTATGAATGAACTGATAAAAAAATGCTGCAACGATATTCAAAAAAAGCGTTTCCATCAGCCTTTGCCAATTTCGTCAAAAAGAAGTCCTGCCAGAGCGACAAAAGCCAAGTGGGATAAGGAGAATTTTTCGGGAATTCCTTATGTCACCATGTCTACAGCCGCTACCGTTGTAGAAGTTGAACTGGACACCTACACCTACACCGAAAAAATCAAAGGGGTTTGGATTACGATTGACTGCGGTGAACTTTTTGACCAAGCAGCCGCCCTCAGAACTATCCGCCTAGAAATTCAGCAGGAACTGGGAATGCTGGTAAAAGATAAAGATGTTTCTTGTGATTCCATCAATATTTCTTTCATAAAATCTACAAATAAATCTGGGCAAATCGGAGGATTGGTTCACAACACCCTGCCGGCAGCTTTTTCTACCGCCCTTTCACTTGCCCTTACAACCCAGCTTACTCAGCTGCCTTGCACAGAGGATCAGCTTTTCCAGTTGATAAAAAACAGAACTAAGGCAAATAAAAATGCCGAAAATATCGGAAAAAACAAGAGTGAGGAAGAGACGGAGAACACTGACTTCCGTGAAAATGATGGCGCAGCCGAGGGAAAATCAGAAAAAAATCAGATTGAAGAAAATCT
>CAZGDL010000017.1:5695-6996 GCA_964525075.1 uncultured Treponema sp. | reverse complement strand
CAACAAAAGAAAAAATATCAGAGGGGGCTGAAAATTGAAAATCCCTGTTACATTAAACGGAAACAAAACAATTCTCGAAGCAAATCCGGACGAATCCCTCATGAAAATTTTACAAAAACACTCCTGTCCTTCTGTAAAAACCGGCTGCTCTTCTGGATTTTGCGGAGCCTGCACAATTTTACTGGACGGAAATCCAGTTGCCTCCTGCAAAATCCCTGTTGGAATTGTAAAAGGCAACGACATTGTCACTTTGGAATATTTTTCAAAAACCCAGGAATACCTTTGGATTATGGAAGGCTTCAACAAAGCCGGCATAAAACTTTGTGGCTACTGCAATGCCGGGAAAATTTTCGCCGCCTATCAAATCTTAAAAATGTCAAAAATCCCTACCCGCCAGGAAATTTCCGACTGCGTAAAACATTTATCTCCTTGTTGCACCGACCTGGAAACTTTGGTAAACGGCATTATTTACGCTATCCAATTTTCAAATAAAAGATTAAAGAGAGAATAACCTGATGGCAAAAACAATTTTATATTCAAAAAGCACATACGATTTGATTAAACTTCTCAATAATAATCCTGGAATTAAAGTGGTCGGGGGCTGTACCCAGATTGAACCTTTGCCAGAAAAATTTGTTTCAACCCACGGTATAAAAGAACTGGCACAAATTGTTCGCCACGAACGCTATATTGATGTCGGCTCGGGCGTCACACTTTCAGAATTGATGGCGGTTGGCTCTCATCTTCCCACCATTCTTTCGGAGGCCTTGAACACCATCGCAAATCCTGCCATCAGAAATATTGCGACGGTTGGTGGAAATATTTGCTCCGAAGGTCACAAAAACACCCTTTTTGCCCCCCTCATGGCTTTGGATGCAAGACTGGAATTCAAAAATCTGAATGAAACAAGAAGTGAAAATATCAGAAATTTTAAGGGGATGCCGGAAGGTTTTATTTTGTCAAATATCAGAATTCCTTTGGTAGATGCAGAACTTTCAATTTTCCGAAGAATTGGCCACGAAAACCGCATAACTCAAAAATCGGCATCCTTTGCCTTTTTAGCTGATACAGAAAAAAATTCCCTGCTCAAAGTTCATCTGGCTTTTGCAGGGCCTTTTACTTTCCACAGTAAAGATTTTGAAAACGCCATGATTGGTCGCCGACTTCCTTTGACCCAAAAAGACATCACCGAAATTGAAGACCTGGTTCGCGAAGAGTTTGAAAAAGTTTGCCAGGATCAAATGATTACGGATGTAATGAAACAGCAGTTTATAAACCTGGCAAGATATTCTTTTGAGCAG
>CAZGDL010000017.1:0-5595 GCA_964525075.1 uncultured Treponema sp. | reverse complement strand
CTTACTTAATCAACATACAGTCGCCGTAAGAGAAAAATCTATACCGCTTTTCAACTGCTTCTTTGTAGGCCTGCAAAATATGTTCACGGCCGGCAAAAGCACTCACCAGCATAATCAAAGTTGATTCAGGAGTGTGGAAATTCGTAAACATTTTATCCACCACCTTAAAATCAAAACCTGGATACATAAAAATTGACGTTGAAGAAGTTCCAGCATGAACCCATTCGCCATTTTCCCCAGGGACAAGGCCTGCCTGTTGGAGTTTTTGGGCCGCAGATTCCAAAGTTCTTACGCTTGTAGTTCCAACCGCCAGAATCGGCCTACCTTCCGCCTTTGCCTTGTTGATTTTCTGGGCAGTTTCTACAGGAATTGTGTACCATTCTTCGTGCATTTTGTGATTTTCGATTTCTTCTTCACGGACAGGCAAAAAAGTTCCAAGCCCCACGTGCAAGGTTACAAAACAACGCTCAATTCCAGCAGCATCCAAGCGGTCAAGCATTTGGTTAGTAAAATGCAGACCAGCAGTTGGACAGGCAGCAGAACCAGTTTGGTCAGCATAAACATTTTGATAACGCTCAGAATCTTCTTCCGTATCTCCACGCTTAATGTAAGGTGGCAGGGGGATATGGCCGTTTCGCTCAAACCAATCTTCATTTATGGCAAAATCAAACTGGAGGGCCCGGAATTCAGTTCCAGCATTGCCAGGCAGGTCAATAATCTGACCAATTGTTCCATCTGGGAATTTATAACGCATACCAGGCTTCTGCTTTTTGGCAGATTTGACCATGGTATTCCAGACTTTACATTCTTTATCAATCGTATTCAAAAACATAAATTCCTGTTCGCGGCCGGTTGTTTCTTTGATACCGTAAACTCTAGCCCGGCGAACCCGAGAATTATTAAAAACCATAAGTGTGTCCGGCGTGATTAAAGAAGGAAGATCATCCATCATAAAATGACCAACTTCCCCACTCTGACGGCCAAGAACCATCAGTTTATCCTGGCCCCGCACTCCAGAAGGATGCTGGGCAATCAGTTCTTCAGGTAAATCAAAATTAAAATCTGTAGTTTTCATATAAATCCTCTAATATCCTAAAACAAAGTTCCCTGATTATTGGCATTATCAGAATATTTCAGTCCCAAATGTTCATAAGCCTTGGCTGTTACAATTCGCCCGCGCGGAGTTCTTTGAATAAGTCCGCACTGAATCAAATAGGGTTCGTAGTAATCTTCCAGAGTGTCCATACTTTCGCCAATAGAAATTGCAAGGGTCTCGGCCCCAACAGGTCCTCCCCCAAAATTCTGAATCACAGAAAGGAGGATTTCGCGGTCATATTTTTCCAAGCCCATCTGGTCAATTTCAAGACGTTTCAAGCCCTGGTCCACAATATCCAGTGTGATGATATTTTGACCTTCCACCTGGGCAAAATCCCTCATCCGACGCAAAACCCGGTTAGCCACACGAGGAGTTCCACGGCAGCACTGAGCCATAAGCATAGCCGCATCATCATCAATTCCCACTTCCAAAATTCCAGCCGACCGCCTGATAATCGAAGCCAATTCTTCCTGGGTATAAAATTCAAACCGAGGAATAAAACCAAAACGCGAACGAAGAGGACTGGAAACCGAGCCGGCTTTCGTTGTAGCACCAACCAAAGTAAAAGGTGGTAGGGGAATTCTGACAGTTCTGGCAGCCGCCCCCTGCCCAATAATCCAGTCCAGCTCAAAATCTTCCATGGCGATGTAGAGCATTTCTTCGATGGCAGGCTTCAAACGGTGGATTTCGTCAATAAAAAAGACAGTTCTAGGCGTAATTGTCGAAAGAATTCCTGCCAAATCCTTTGGTTTATCCAAAGCAGGTGCAGAAGTGACTTTAAAATCTACGCCAAGTTCGTGGGCAGTAATTTGCGCCAGTGTCGTTTTTCCAAGCCCCGGAGGGCCAATCAAAAGCAGATGGTCGAGCGGTTCTTCCCTGGCCTTAGCCGCCTCTATAAAAGTCTTAAGATTTTTTTTGATAGCCTGCTGGCCCAAAAAATCATCCAGCATCTTAGGACGGAGTTTGTTGTCCTGCTCATCATAAGTATTTTTCAAATCAGCACGAACAATCGCACTGAAATCTTCGTCATTAATATCATTTTTATCCATATTTTTACCAATCAGTTTTTCTGAGGATTACTCCACGTTACGCCAATTCCACAATTGCCCGCCTGAACAAAATATCCTCTTTTTCCTTCTGATTTTTTTCCGAAAAAGCCTTGTCCCCTGCCAAATTTTCAAGCAGTTGGGCAACTTTTGCTTCCACCTGCCTTTTATCATAGCCCATAGAAGCCAGGGAATTAATTACATCAGAATAAGGAGAAGCGGTCGGAACACGAATGACATTTGCCGTCTCAGAGATTTTTAATTTGCCCTTCAAGGCAAGCATCATCTTTCCGGCCGTCTTTTTTCCAACCCCAGGGATTTTTTCCAACATTTCAAGGTCGCCTTTTTCCAGAACATCCATAAGCCTGGAAGAAGAAACCGACGACATAATTTTTACAGCCCCTTTAGGCCCAATTCCATCAACTTTCAGCAAATCCAAAAAAAGACTTCTTTCATCATCACTGGCAAAACCATACAGGCTCATAAGATTATCAGTATGCTGAAGCCAGGTGTAAACTTTGCCTTCCGAGCCAACATTTCCCATCATCTCCAAATTAGAATCTGGCATACAAATATCCCACTCCAGGCCATTAGTTTCAATAAAAATCTGTTTAGAAAATTTTCCGGTAATAAGACCGCTAATCGAATTGAACATAGGGATATTTTATCGTAAAACGCAAGAATTATAAATGGGATTGTAAATTGATGGAAAAAATTCCCTCCACCGCCCTCTGCAGATTTTCTTCCGCATGGGCCATTGCATATTCCAAAGTTTGACCCCGGCTCATATCACAAATTTGGACATTTTCCGGCAAATCCCGCAAAACTCCATCATCAGAAAGCCTTCCGCAAATAACCTTCACACTCTTGCCACAAGATTTTTTAATCACCCCACCGACAGCCTTCCCCATCAAAGACTGAGAATCAAAAGCCCCTTCACCTGTGATAATCAAATCGCAGTTTTTTACCTTTTGTGAAAAATCGCAAAGTTCTAAAACCTTGTCAATTCCACTTTCAAGCCTGCCTTTCAAAGCAGAAAGAACCGCAAAGCCCATTCCGCCAGCTGCCCCAGAGCCTTTTTCTTCCGAAAAATCGTGACCTAGTTTTTTCTTAAACAAATCTCGAATATGGCAGCAACCTTCTTCCAGAATTTTTACCATTTTTGCGTCCGCCCCTTTTTGTGGAGCAAAAACTGCCGAAGCCCCAAATTGGCCACACAAAGGATTTTCCACATCGCACATAGCATCAATTCTTGCTCCGACCAAGCGAGGATACATTTGCGAAAAATCAAAATCCACAACCTGAGACAAAGTCCCGCCAGTCGGCACAAAAGAAATTCCTTCTTTATTGTAAAAACAAGAGCCCAGGGCCGCTAACATTCCAAGCCCACAGTCATTTGTAGAAGAACCGCCCAAAGTCAAAATGATATTTTTAGAGCCGTAATCAACTGCAAAAGCAATCATCTGGCCTACCCCGTAAGTCGAAGTTTCCAGAGGATTTTCCCGCCCCTTAATTGCAGGAAGTCCGTTTGATAAAGCTGATTCTATCAGGGCAGTTCTACCACCATCAAAAAATCCCACCGGAACGTCAATTTCTTGGTAAAGAGAATTTTGAACATGACATTCAATTTTTTTACCACCCAGAGCAGAAATCAAACAGTTCAAAGTTCCTTCCCCACCATCAGCAAGGGGAAGATTTTCTACGATATAATCAGGATGTAAAGATTTTATAGTTTTTTCTGCAATCCGGCAAAAATCCAGGGCAGATAAAGAGCCTTTAAAAGAGTCTGGAGCAAGGAGGATTTTCACAACAGGCCTCCACAATAATGAAGATGGGTAATAGCCCCTGCCAGGGCGTCGGCTGCATGGTCGGGTTTAGGGGGATTTTTCAGTCCTAGCAAAATCTGGACATATTTTTCGACCAGTTCTTTATCAGCATTTTGAGAACCAGTCACCGCCTGTTTAATTTGGACAGGTCTATATTCGCCAAGTTTTATATCATTTTGGGCAAGCAACAAGGTGACAACCCCGCGAGCCTCACTCACTCCCATGGCAGAAGTAACATTTTTTGCAAAATATAGAGTTTCCATGCCGGCTTCTGTCGGCCGAAATTCATTAATCACTGCAGATAAACGATTGTAAATTGTCAAAAGCCTTTGACCGTGGGGAGCATGGGCTGGAGTTGTAATGCAACCATAAGACACCATTCTGTAGCGGCCATTTACAAAATCAACAAGACCAAAACCAGTATTTGCAAGCCCCGGGTCAATTCCCAAAACCCTGCGAACAGATTTTTTATTTATATTTTCAGTATTTTCGGAACCAGGTAGAGGAGAAAAAGTGAGATTTTCGTTTATCATAAAATTGATTATAGAATAAAAAAAGCCCTTCGCACAAGCAAGGGGCTTTTTCATTTGATTAAGTTGTAAAATTCTCCGACACGGCTCGGATTTTATTGGGCTGGATAAAAAAACTTTCTGCAAAGTTTTTTTTGTCTATTCACACGGAATAAAATCCTCCGACACGGCTCGAATTTTATTCCTCTGGTTCAAAATCGTCTGGATATTCAGCTGTGTGATAAACGTTCTGAACATCATCGTTGTCTTCAAGACGGTCAATCATCTTCTGAACTTTTGCAGCTGTATCCTTATCAACTGGAGTGTAAGCATCTGGAACAAGTCCAACATCAGCAGAAAGTGTTTCAAAACCTTTTTCTGTCAAAGCATCTGCAACAGTAGAGAATGCATCTGGAGAAGTTGTTACAGTGATTACTCCATCTTCATTTACGATGTCATCAGCACCAGCTTCCAAAGCTACTTCCATAACTTCATCTTCTGAAACTTTTTCGGCATCCAATTCGATAGTACCTTTTCTCTGGAACATACGAGAAACAGAACCTGTAGTTCCAAGGTTTCCACCACTCTTAGAGAAAATGTTTTTAATATCTGCTGCAGCACGGTTCTTGTTATCAGAAAGAACTTCAACCATTACAGCAACACCACCTGGAGCATATCCTTCGTATACAAATTCTTCGTATGCTGCTCCACCATCTTCACCAGTACCTTTTTTGATAGCACGTTCAATGTTATCTTTTGGCATGTTTGCTGCACGTGCCTTGATAATAACAGTACGGAGACGTGGATTTGAGTTAGGATCTCCACCGCCCATTCTTGCTGCGATAGAAATTTCCTTAATAAATTTTGTAAAGATTTTACCGCGTTTTGCATCGGCCAAACCTTTTGCGTGTTTAATGGTTGCCCATTTACTATGTCCTGACATGGGAACTCCTTATAATTAAATAGAATAAACTAAATGATTAGAGTAATTTACCACATTTGAAAAAGATATTCAATATTGTGATTTAGTTGTATGATTTACTTGAATCTGAAGTCTACTTTCCTTTCTTCCTGGCCCGCAAAATATCACTACAATTTGAAAGCAAAATTGCCCCAAA
>CAZGDL010000016.1:16723-22987 GCA_964525075.1 uncultured Treponema sp. | reverse complement strand
GAGAACCAGTTGATGATTGCCAAACAGAGTTCTGGGTAAGCAGTTTTTGAACCAATTGTCCACAAGCGGTTTCCACCATATACAGACTGACCGTATACGATTGGGTGAGCGTTCTTTGGAAGAACTGGGTACATAGCTTTGCCCTGCTCTTTTACGTGTGCATCAGAGTTGTAAGTTCCTGAAGCCATCCAGTTGAAGATGTTCCAGAATGCAGTACCGTTCTGATAGTCTTCTGACATACCACCGTATTTCTGTGTCATTGAGTCTGGGTCAACAAGACCTTTCTGGTTCAATTTGTTGATGAATTTCAAACAATAGAGGTAAGGTCCGTTTGGATCCAAAGCATCGTAGAATTTTCCTGTATCTGGGTCAAAAAGGCCAAAGTCAAATTCATCGTATCCGAAGTAAGCTGTTGCCAAAGATTTAACATACATTACCATGTTTCCATCCCAGTCATTGAACAAAGAAACACCATAAGTTGGGTTTCCGTTGTCGTCTGTTGGGCAAACTTCCTTCATTTTTGCAAGAACATCAACTAAATCATAAAGATCGTTGATTTCTGGCTTACCAATTTTTTCATACAAATCGAAACGAAGATCCCATGTGTAGAAGAAGTCCTGGAGGTCTTCTGCAGATGTAGAAACGTTGAATCCATATCCGTGAAGTTTTTTATCAGGAGAATCCATGTACTGGTTCTTCTGAAGAGCAAGTTTCATGTTGTTGTTGATATAAGGTGCCCATTTTTTAAGCAAATCATCTTCTTTCCAGTCAAGGAGCATACCTTTTTTACAAGCAGCAGAATATTTATCTGTGTTATCACCCCAAACAACGATGTCGCCAAGGTTTCCTGCTTCCATACGTGTCTGATAAGCTCCACCAGTATCAGGAATGATGTTGATTTTTACGTTGAACTTAGCAAGCATCAAATCAGCAAACCAACCTGTCTGCAAACCTGAATAGTTAGCCAACTGTGAATAAACATCAAGAGTTACTGTCTTCTTTGGACGAATCTTTTTGATGTTTCCTTCTTCCTTAGCAGCAGTAGAAATTGCGAGTGGATCTACACCAGCATCTTTTTTAGCTGCAAACACTGTTGATGAAAGCAAAACTGCTACTCCCATCAATGCAATTAATTTACAATGTTTCATTTTTCCTCCTATTTTGATAGATGAAACTTTAGTTTTACAAAACAAAATAAGTCGCTTCTAAAAAAACGCTCCAAGTTTTCGCGTTTTTTACGAAGCCCCTATCGTTATCCCTTAACAGCACCAAGCATAATTCCTTTTACGAAGTATTTCTGCATAAAAGGATATACCAGCAGGATTGGGATAGCTGTTACCATGGCTACTGTATACTGGATTGATTTGGTGTTCATCATCTCCTGTCGCTGAGCTTCTGAAAGACCTGTTGTAGAAGAACCCATTGAAGCTGCCAGGTTTGATGACTGAGTCAAGTAGATGTACAAGCGTTCCTGCAAAGTTTTTAATTCAGGAGCACCAGACATCAAAACCAAAGAATCCTGGAATGAGTTCCAGTGACCAACCGCACACCAGATAGCAATTGTTGCCAAAATTGGTTTACTCAAAGGCCAGATGATTTTTAGGAAAATCGTAAAATACGAAGCTCCATCAATCTGGGCACTTTCTTCCAATTCGGCAGGAATTGATTCGATGTATGTTTTTACCATGATGATGTTGTAAACACTTACAAGCCCAGGAATGATGTAGCCCAAGAAGTTGTTTGTAAGTCCCAACATCTGCATAGTTGTAAACCAAGGAATAAGACCAGCACTAAAATACATAGTGATAATCATAAATCGGTAAGCAAGTTTTCTGTGCCACATTTCGCGTTTTGTAACCAGATAGCCAACAAATCCCGAAACTGCAGTCGAAGTCAAAGTACCGATGATTGTTCTTGCCAAAGTTACGAGAAAAGAAGTTCCCAGACCGTGAACATTGCGCAAGTTGTAATAGTTTTTAAACTGTATTCCGCGAGGATAAAAGTTAATCAATCCTCTTGAAACCAATCCGTTATCAGAAATTGTGTTAATAAAGAGATAATAGAATGGGAATACACAAATCAAAGTAAAACAAATAAAGAATGTATAGTTTATAATATTGAAGACAATATCTCCAACGCCTTTCTTTTCTACCATTTTTTACCTCCCATTAGAATATTGATGAACCACGAATCCACTTAGAAATCTTATTTGTGATAAACAAGAGGACTACGCTGACCAAAGACTTAAACATAGAAACAACCGTTGAGAACGGAATGTTTGAGTTTGAAGTCGAACCAAAACTCAACTGATATACATACAAATCCAAAACTTCGATTGGATTTTTGTTTGTAGGATTTTTGAATACCAAATACTGATCCATACCGTTGCTCAAAAGGTTTGAAACAGAAAGAATCAAAAGTACGATATATGTTGGGAACAATTCCGGAATTGTGATGTGCCAGATTTTCTGGAAACGTCCGGCACCATCAACTGTAGCGGCTTCATACAACTGCTGGTCAATACCAGAAATTGCAGCAATATACATAATGGCAGACCAACCAAGTCCTTTCCAAGTTCCCCAGAGCCACATCTTAACCCAAATTAAGTGGTCGCCCATGAGCATATTTTTACCTTTATCCCAAAGACCACTGTTTACCATCAGGTTGGAAATAAATCCTTCTGTACCAAAAATACAGAATGCAATAGCGTAAACCAAAACCCATGAAATAAAGTTTGGAACGGTTGTCAAAGTCTGAATAATCTTTTTAGAAGTCTGATTTTTGATTTCCGAAAGGAATACGGCAAAAATCATTGGGAGCCAGCTTGTTGCAATTCCCAAACCACTCATTGCCAATGTGTTTCGCAAAACTCTTAAAATATCGTTGCGGGTTGCAGCATTTTCAAAAGGAGCTCTGAACCACTTTAATCCAACCCACTTATCCATTGAGAGTGTATCGCCTGCGTTGTAATCAAAGAAGGCATAACGCCAGCCCCAAAGTGGCAGGTAAGAGAAGAGGAATACAAGGATTAAGAATGGAAGAATCATCAGGAAAAGCTGAAGAGGTGCGTCGATATGGCACTTTTCGCCAGCTTCTGGTGCAGGAGTTTTGAAGAACGAAATTAAAGCACAAACAAAAATCAAAGCAAGCAAAATCAAATACATTGGAACTGTAGAAGGTTCCAGTGGTTCGATACGGTCTATGTTTTCACTAGAAGTAATCAGATTGTAAGCCCAAAGAATTCCAAACATACTTACAAATGAAACAAGGCTTCCACCAAGGATTGAAAAATGCCCGTAGCGTTTTAATTTATTGTTTCCGATGGACATACAAGAACCAACGCCACAAGCAATAATTCCAAGACAAGCAAGAAGACTAGAAAAATAAGCTATTCTCATAACGTAAGTTGGAAGCCAACCACGAACAAGAATTCGCTCCATATTTTCTGTGTAAGTTCCGTAAGAAAAACCTGATGTAAAGAGGGAAACGTTACGGCTGATATTTGCAGAAATACGGGCAGGGTTTGCACCTGGAATAAAAATCAAAACGAACAAGAGCAAAGCCAAAAGGCGGTATGTGATTTGGAATGGACTTGCAGTGAGTTCGGATTTTTGATCAGCAGGAGCTTTTTCAACAAAGAACAAGGCTAGAGCCAGAGCAAAGGAAATCACACTGAATGTTATAAATCCGCCAATTCCAGCTGGAGCAATTGGACTTACATCAAGTGTGTCATAAGCTGAGGTAAGCGAATCATAAGCAAAACCATAAGGAATCATGCTTACAGCCGTAAGAACCGCCCCTGCACAAATAATCAGATAACCAAGTTTTCTGATTTTGTTCGTTCCGCAAGAAAGATAAAGACCTACGAGACAAATCAAAACTGAAACAAAAGTAAAAATACTGTAAAGACGAGCTTTTTCTACGGCATCAGCAATTTCTGAATGTGCTGTCTTAAATTTTGCCCATTCTTTTTTGTAAGATTTTACTTTAATTTTTCCTGAAACAGATTCTTCTTCGTCATCATCTTCATCAAAACCTTCGCCCATTTCGTAATCAGAAGTATCAGCAACCATTGCGGCAAAGTTTGAATAATAATCATCAAAAGAATCACCTGAACTTTCTTCAAGTTTTTCTAATTCAGATTTTTCAGATGCAGAATTACTTGCATTCTGCAAATCAACAAGATCAGAAGTATATCCTTTAAAATATAAAGCAGATTTTACTAGTGATACGTTCGTACTCATGACATTTGAGATTCGAGCCGGATTCATTCGCCCGATGAACATGAATACAAAAAGCAATATAACAGCCAGCTTTGAAGCATAATTTAAAATCACACTGCAAAGACTTTTGGCATTTAGTTTTTTGGATTCTAATTTTTCCAAGATTTTACTCCATTTTTACTAGTGTAAAAAGTATTATAAAACCGAAGGGGTAAAATGGAATTAAAACGAGCTTAGTTTTTTAGACATCATTTATTGGAATTTTTATAAATTTTAAGGATTTTTCCTGAGATAAAAGTTGCATTACACTCGCTGATTGGGCGGTTTGTTAGAACAATTATCGAAAGTTTTTCATCAGAAGAATAAGAATCATAGGCATTAAAAACGTTGGTCGTTCCGGCGTGAAAATAAAGCCCATCCTTACAATAAAGTCCAAAACCGTAAGATTCGGCGTCTAGCATTTTTTTTAAGGATTTTTTACTGACAACCTTGCCCCCAAAAAACTGAACATTCCACTTAAACAAATCAGTAACACAAGAATTCACATCCCCGCAGCCAAATGCAAGTTCGGCAGGGATGCTGTAATAGCGGTCTCGATAATCATAACCGCGGGTCTGGGTATTTTGAAATTCAAGATTTGAGTGCGTCATTCCACAAGGCTTAAAAATATTTTTTTTGATGTAATCATAATAAGACTGGCCACTAACCATTTCTATGATTTTTGCCAGAAGATAATAATTTGTATTGCTATAAAAATAGGTAGAATCCGGGGTAGCAAGCAAAGGAGCGGTGTAAAAATACGTGAGGACGGTGTCTTCTTCCAGAGGGTGGCAGGCAATCTGCTCTTTTTCGATATGACGATAAATATTTTTCGGAAAAAAATCATCTGCTGCATTTATGTGATCCAAAAGCCCGGACCGCATATTCAAAAGCATCTGAATTGTGATTTTGTCGCCAGGTTCATAATCCGGGAAAAATTTGGAAAGAGTGTCGTCCAGACGGATTTTTTTCTTTTCCACCAGCTGCATAATGGCAGCGGCGGTCATTTGTTTGGTGATAGAGCCGATTTCAAAAGTTGTGTTGATTGTGATGGGAAGCATCTGGCTGGCATTTTTATCACAAGTTCCATAACCTTTGGCAAAAATTATGTCCTCGTTTAGGCCAACCAAGACAGCCCCTTGAAACTGATTTGCATTTAAGTACAAATCAACCTGATCTGCAAAGTCTGAGAATTTTTGGTCAATTATAAAATTGTCAGCCCAGCTTTTCTTTTTGATTGAAGAACAGGATGTAAAAACCAAAGTCAGGACAAGGAGGACAGTCAGCAAAAACTGCCACTTTTGAAATCTTAACTTTTTCATTTATTTTTATTTAGAATTCTTGACTCCCATTTTCCAGATTCAATGTCTATAAAGCGGACAAAAAGCGAAACCTTGTTATCCTCGTTCAAAGAAGTCCAGATTTCGTTTGTAAATTCGTCGATTGTTCCCGAAATTGCAACTTTTACAGGCTCACCTTCAAAACTTGGCAAAGGATTTCCGTCTCCCATGTAAGTGTGGATATAATGGCCCTGGCCAGCAACAGGAGAATCGTAAGTGTAGGTAAAACGCAAAGTGTTGTCAGGATTGCCATCATCAGATTTGAGGATTGAGAGGGCGTAGGTATATTTCCCCTCCAGGTCGATCACCGACGAAATCCGCGGAGTGTAATTTGGAGCGTCGTGTTCGTATTTGCGGCTGCGGAGAGACTGCTCAAAAGTCAGGCCATTTTTCAGACCATCATAAATCGTGTCGGTCTGGTCACCGTTTGTAACAATAGTCTTTTTTCCTAAAACTCTGACTGCAGAGTAAATAATCAAACTTGGATCCCCAGCGATGAGAGTTGGATCAAAAGCCTGGGTGCGGATTCCATCTCCATCTTCCACAAAAACACGGTTACGGCTACCGGCAGACCGGCCCATAGTCCAATAAGCAGCTACGGCATTTTTGCCATCAGCAGATTTTCCAATAATAATTCCCCGTCCAGGATAACTAGTTCCAGA
>CAZGDL010000016.1:11387-16623 GCA_964525075.1 uncultured Treponema sp. | reverse complement strand
TATTTTCCTTCCATTTCGTTGTGTTGTTTTTCCAAAATTTCCATCACAGCATCTACAGTTTTCTGTTTTGGATCAGGTTCATCAGCAGGTAAAGATTCAAGCACCTGGTTGCGGAATTTTTTACATTCCAGCACAGGATGAGCAGTCAAAGTAACTTTTCCCGGCTCAATAATATCAGCCATCATATCATCAGGATTTTCAGGATTAATTCTCAAACAATTTCCGTTGATAGACACCAAAAGCATTTCATCAAAAAGTCGCAAATAAGAATCTATCTCACGCAAACCACGCTTTGTTTCTGGCTTGCCAGGGCGGTAGCGAGTTCCACTTGGAAAAACCAAAATAATTTGTCCTCGCTTTTTGCAGGCATCCATAGCCCTCATAGCAGCAAAATTGATTTTACGAGCCTTTTGCTCTTCGGCAATTTTTTCTTCTTCAGAGATTTCCTTACCGCCAACTGCAACCAAACTCCTGGTAGGATAAATTACGACACGGGTAAAACCTTCCGTGAACGCCCTAACCGCAGGACTAGATTCATTCAACTTCATACCAGCCACAGCAACAATTCTCGAAGCAAAATCATCAGCCCAAGGCTGACCTACCTTCTGCAGCAAATAAATAATGGCAGGCAAATCCAGATTTGTGTAATGTTCCATCAGAATAAGGCCGGATTTTCCATTATTCACAACATCATCATAAAAAGCTTTAAAATTTTCGAGATTTCCCAAGCCAGAGTCAGATGAAAAAGTATCATCCAGAAGCTTATTCATATACTGTCGCGTTTCCATGTTCGCTTCTTCGTAAACTTTCGTCTCATCAATTTTTGCAGCAGCGTGAGAATGGCTCATCATTTCTGCCAGAACCGAGCCATACTTTTCCTTCAATGTATATCCCATATTTTTGCTCCAAATTTAAAAATCTGAAGTTTATTATATAGTAAAATCTGGGGAATATGCTATATAGGGGAGATTTAGGAGAATGAACCGCCTCCCCAGCCAATCGGGGCGTTGCGGGGCAAGAGGTTGGGGAAAATCTGAGGGCGTAAAGTGAATTAATGGGGTAAATCTATTTTGCCCCGCTGGGTGGGTAGGCCGCAACGAAGTGCGGCCGCAGGGAGGGGCTCCTCCCTCCTAAAATTTTTTCCTCCAGAATATTTTCAGAAATATACCCTATTTTTTTTCCCTTATCCCTCCTTAAAATTGAACTACTATGAAAAGAACTATTTTAATTATCACAAGCCTTCTCTGTTTTATGGGGCTAGGCTGCTCAAAATCGAGTGCGGACAATTCTGTTGATGACGATACTGTAATCAGCAAAATTGACAAAGACGGAAAAGCAGTTTCTTACAACCAAAAGTATGACGGATTTACAGATGTAACTGTTGTTGACTTAAGCAAATCTACTCAAAAAAATCCAATTACAATCGACTTAAGCAAGTTTTCTGACAAGGATGTTATGATTGATTTTTCTCTTGATATGAAAATCGTAGACAAGACTAGCAATCAGAAACAAATCACCTGGATTGTAAATGAAGTTGACGCAAAATTCCCTCAACTTTTTAAGGGCAAAGTCAACACAAACGAATGGACTTCCATCAAGTCCAGCCTTTTTGTTCATTTGGGACAAAATCGCCAGATTTATCTTTCTGGAGCAGGACTTGGCAAAGAAAATACAATGATTTACATCAAAAATCTTAAAATCCAGTTCTCTGGCGACGGAATTGGCGACCAGGTTTCTCAAACATGGATGGAAGCCCCATCTCTCAAAGAAACTTACAAAGGGCTTTTTGACTACATCGGTCTTGCAGTTGACTACAACGCTCAAAACAACACAGGTATGGCCAACAAAAATGTTCAGAAAGGCGTTGCTTATCATGCTGATTACCTCACCTCCGGCAACCATTTTAAGCCTGATTTTGTTTTGGGCTGGAATAAACCTACCAGTTTTGATGATTTTGATGGTGAAGATGAATATATTTACGAAATGCCAGCTTTAATTCCAACTTTCAGGGATGTTGATAAAAATCTCAAAATCTGCAAGGAAAACGGCTTAAAAATGCGTGGCCACGTTCTGGTATGGCATTCTCAAACTCCACACTGGTTCTTCCTTGAAGAATGGGGAATGGGTGGAAACGAGGAATACGTTTCTGTTGGCGAAATGAACGCCCGCATGGAATGGTACATCAAAACAATGATGGAACACGTTGCTGAGTGGGAAAAGAAAAATAACAATGGTGAGCATATCATCACTGTTTGGGATGTTGTAAACGAAGCCGCTTCGGACAATGCTAGCGACAGTCAGTATCTTAGAACAGACAGCGATTGGTACAGAGTTTACGGAAATGATGATTTTATCGTAAATGCTTTCCGCTACGCCAACAAATACGCTCCAAAAGATGTAAAACTTGTTTATAACGATTACAACTGCTATCAGCCTGCAAAACTCAAGGCTATTTGCAAAATCATCGATTCTATCCAGAAAAATCCGGAAACAAGAATCGACGCTGTAGGTATGCAGTCTCACGTTCAGGTAAAATATCCAAAAATCACCGGTAAAGACAGCTACGAAACAGCAGTTCAAACATTTATTTCTAAAGGATTAAATGTTCAGGTTACAGAATTGGACATTGCAAATGCAAAAGAAAATTACAATCCTTATATTTTGAAATCAGTTTATAAAGATTATTTCACAATGTTCTTGAATAACCGCAAAACTGATTCTAAAAAAGGAATTGAAGGCGTAACAATTTGGGGCTTGGAAGACGACACCACCTGGCTCAACTCCCAGTCTCAGTACAAAGGCTACACCCAGTATCCACTTTTGTTCACTACAAACAAATACATCTGTAAACCAGCTTTCTACGGCGTAATTGAAGCCGCAGAAGAGTTTAAAAAGAGGTAGGATTTTTACAAAAAAAATACACACGCCGCCTGCCCCGCCAGTTACAAAACTCGCCAGGGGCAGGCGTTTTTTTTACTCACCCAATTTTACTCGCACAGTTCTCCAAAATCCACATTACGCGTAAAAATTGGAATTACGTCTAGCGGGGCAGCCACATCAATTGTTTGCCCACCCTGGTATTCAGCCTTACTGTTAGCGTCAATCCATTTTTCGCCAGATGGCAAAAGTGGCAGATAAACAGAACGTTTTCTAGCCCCTTTTTCCATCACAGGACAAACAAGGATTTTTGAACCGAACATATACTGATCTTCCACCGCCCAGGCTTTCTTATCATCAGAAAAATCATACATAAGCGGTCGCATTACAGGCGAACCTTTTTCGTGGGCCGCCATCATCTGCTCTTTAATGTAAGGCTTTAAACTGGCCCTCAATTTCAGATATTTTGCCAGAATTTCGTAAACATCATCACCAAAAGCCCAAACCTCGTTATCCTGGCCAGACTCCATCTGCTTAATCTGATGACCACGTACTTCGTGGTAAGTTTTTTCCATTTTGTGGAAAGGAGGCCGCTCGCCGTGCAAACGCATAACCGGGCAGAAACATCCCCACTGGAACCAGCGAATCAAAAGTTCTTTGAATTCATCAGACTTTATATCACCGCCCAAAAATCCGCCAATGTCGGTTGTCCACCAAGGAATTCCGGCAATCGCCATACTCAAGCCAGCCTGCACCTGATTTCTAAAAGAACGGAAATCTGAATGGACATCCCCAGACCAGACAACAGCCCCAAACTTCTGGCTACCAGCCCAGGCACAACGCACCAAACTCAAAGGCAAATCCACGCCTTCCGCCTTGAGCCCATCATAAAATCCTTTGGCATAAAAATATGGATAAATATTTGAACATTCCATAGCAGGCCCAATGTGATATTTATAATGGTCAAACTCGTAAAGCCCATATTCCGGCTCGGCTTCGTCCAGCCAGAAAAGTTGAATTCCTTTTTTGAAATAATTTTCCTTACACTTTTCCCAAACATATTTTCGGGTGGCAGGATTTGTCGTATCAAAAAATACCGTGTTGCCCATCCAATCCATGTTAAAGCCGTCTTTTTTATCAAAACTGATTAAAAGCCCGTTCTGAGCCATTTCGTCAAAATTTTCAGAACGCTCATCAATAGTTGGCCAAACACTGACCATAAGTTTTACGCCCAGTTCCGAAAGTTCCTTCACCATTGCATCAGGATCAGGCCAATCTTCTGCATCAAACTTAAAATCTCCCTGGCAAGACCAATGGAAAAAGTCTATTACAATTACGTCAAGCGGAAGCCCACGGCGGCGGTATTCCTTTGCCACATTGATAACTTCCTCCTGATTTCGGTAACGCAACTTACACTGCCAAAATCCCATGGCAAAATCAGGCATCATCGGGGTGCGACCAGTCACCGCCGTGTAATTTTCCTCAATTTCGGCAGGACTACCACAAGTCACCCAGTAGTCAATTTTTTTAGTCTGGTCGGCAGTCCAAACCGTACCGTTAGTTGCAAACGAAGCAGTACCAATTGCAGGATTATTCCACAAAAATCCGTAACCGCGGCTAGAAATCACAAAAGGCACGGAAGCCTGGGAATTTTTCTGAGACAATTCCCAAACGCCCCCTTTTTTGTCCAAATGCGAATCCTGATACTGGCCCATGCCAAAAAGTTTTTCATCGTCATAAGCTTCAAAACGCACAGTCGCCCGGCAATTAAAAAGCCCAGGATTAGGCTTCAACTCGCGGCCGGCATTGTTTGTCGGCACACAAAAACGGTCAATTCGCCAGCGGTTTCGCCACTGCTCTTCAAAAAGCAAAACTTCCTCGCCGTCGTCGCAAATTTTCCAAAACGAAATCCAATTTTCGTAATTTACTTTTACAAGCAACCGTCCATTTTGCAGCCTTCCGACCTGTCCGCAAGTTTTTTCGATTTCGTTACTTTCGCTGTCAAAATGTTCCGCCCAAGGGTAAGTCGTGTCCACGTCGGTTATCGTAATTTTAGGATTTTTGCCACCCAAAGAGTTGCCGGCGGTGGTGTCATTTTCCTCCCCCACCAGGGCCCAGTCATTGCCGTCCATAAACCTGTCTTTAGTCATTCTCACGCGGACAGAATCTTTTCCCCACGCTTCAATCCAAACAGTTCCAAAACCATCTTCAATAATTAATTTTTTTCCATCAATTTTAAGCATAATCAAAAATACTAAAATTGATTGCCGTCGCTGTCAACGTAATTTTTTTTAGGAAAAATAAGAAGGGGGGAAGCCTCCCCCAGCCTACAATCGAAGAAGCGTTAAAAAACAAGCGC
>CAZGDL010000016.1:8245-11287 GCA_964525075.1 uncultured Treponema sp. | reverse complement strand
GAAGGGGGGAAGCCTCCCCCAGCCTACAATCGAAGAAGCGTTAAAAAACAAGCGCGCCAGCGGTTGTTTTAGCTTCATCGAAAAAATCGGCTCAAAACTCGATTTATCGAGTTTTCCCCTTCTAGCGGGGAATATTTTTCCACCCACTCTCGCTGCCACTCCTCCCCATCCCAAAACTTTACCCCTTCCCCGCAACGCCCCAAAATCCCCCTGTGGCCCTCCACCAAAAATCCCCAAAAGCTCCACTCCATCACTTTTTCCTCAAGATTTCCCCAACTCCCGCCGATAATCAATCCGAGGTTTTCCAATCAAAACCCAATTCATCATATTCCAGGTGTTTTATGAAAAAAAACTTTATCAGAACTTTTATCACACTTTCTATTTTTTCCTTGGCATTCGCATCCATTTTGCTTGCCTGCAATTTCAACTTTAGCGGAAAAGACCTACTCACCAAACCGGACGTTGAAGCAAAAGATTCTTTAATCTCCATTTCCATTCCACGCCAAAGTTCTGATACAAAATACGTAAATGTCTACCGTAAAGACGTAAACGACAGCGACGGCACAGTCGTAAATTTAGGCCTTCTTTATCCATCTTCCCTAGAAGACGTTGGTTCTGTTTACATTTTCATAGACACACTTGTAAAAAAAGACGCAACCTACACCTACATGGCAAGATACTGCGAATCTGACGGCTATTATTCAACAGAATGGTCAAACGAAATTAAAGCTACCGGCGGATATGCAGACACTGCTACTCTTTCCTACAAGGAAGGTACAGGCTATTTTACAATTTCAGAAGATTTTCTCCTCACAATCCATGGAACTATCATCTCTGCAGACATCACCGATTTTGACACAGATTACAAACCAATGCTTATTGCAAGCACATCAGAAAAGACTCAGGCTTTTGAACTGTCTTCAATTGAAGACGGAACTTCACTTTCCCTCAGAGGACTTTTCCCTGCCGATTTTTTTGAAACCGATGTCTTAATCTACGGAATTACCGGGCAAAAAACCGAATATGTTGACGACAATGCAGAAAACCTGGTTGTAAAACGTATTTTCTGGTGCGAGCCAACCGAAATTTCTATCAAGGGAAATGCAGACAAAACTGTTAAACTGCCATCTCAAACCGGAGTAAACGGCTTAGACTATTCCAAAAAGGCCTTTGTCATAAAATAAATCACCTCACATTCTGACAATTGAACAAAAATTGCTAAAATGTTAAGTTTAAAAAATGAATACTCTTGTCGCTTTGTGTGCCATCGGAGCCGAAAAAATTCTTGGCAACGAAATCAAACATTTAGGTTACAAACTCATTTCCAACGCGCCAGGTCGCGTCACTTTTTCTGGTGATGATGCAGCCCTTTACCGTGCAAATCTTTGCCTCCGCACCGCCGACAGAGTCTATCTCCAACTTGCAGAATATCAAGCCTTGGACTTTGATGATTTATACGACGGAGCCTATTCCATCAACTGGCAGGATTTTCTCAAAAAAGATTCCAAAATCGTTGTAGACAAAGTCCGCACTTACCACAGCAAATTAAATTCCGAACATTCCATTCAGGGAATGGTTCATAAAGCTATTTATTCAAAACTTGGTGACATTTGGCACATGGCTTCCCTGCCAGAAACCGGGGACCAAAGTGATATCCGAGTTTATGTTGATGACAACCTAGTTCTCATTTTGCTTGACCTTTCAGGCTTGCCACTTCACAAGCGGGGCTACAGAGTTGACGGTGGCCTTGCCCCAATGCGAGAAACAACCGCCGCTGTCCTCCTCCAGGAAATGCTCTGGCGTCGTAAAACTCCACTCCACGATCCATTTTGTGGTTCAGGAACAATTGCCATTGAAGCAACACTTTACGCCTTTAACGTTGCCCCAGGTTTTGGCCGTCGTTTTGCACTGGAAAATCTTCCAATCTATAACGAAAAACTTGCCCAGGAAATCCGACAAAAAGAAGCCCAGCAAATCCGAACAGATGTAGAAGTCCGCATTACCGGTTCCGATATAGACATCCAGGCCGTAAACCGAGCAAAAAAAAATGCAGAATACGCCTGCGTAATGGCTGGCAGAGCCCTCAAATCCATTGGAATTTCTGCCCATATCCAGCGGCCAGATTTTATCCAGTCAGATTTTAAAGATTTGTCAGCCCCATACGAAAGTGGACTTTTGCTCTGTAATCCTCCTTATGGAGAACGCCTGGAAGATGCAGAAGGTGCAAGACAGTTATACAAAGAAATGAATTGTCTTTGGGATGAATTTCCTGGCTGGTCACTAGGAATAATTACTTCTAACGAAGATTTTCAGACCTGCTTTAATCATAAAACTGGAGCAATCAAAAAACTGAGGGCAGGAAATTTAGACACCTCTTTCTATATTTACAGAAGATAAAATAGGAGACGTTTATGGCGATTGTAGTAGAACACGACAAAAGAAAGCACGAAATCCTCCAGAAATCCCTGGATGTTTTTGTTGACGAAGGATACGAAGACGCAACTTTTCAAAAAATTGCAGACCGTTGTGGCATCACTAGAACAACCCTTTACATCTACTTTAAAAATAAGCACGAAATTTTCCTGGGCAGTATCAAAGAACTTTTATCAGAAGTAGAAGCAACTTTAGTCAAAATTATGGCAAATAAATCCGCTTCCTCTGAACAAATTTTAAAAAGCGTCTTAATGGCACTTTGCGACGCCTGCGAAAACAATAAAAAACTTTTCAGTGTTCTTTTAAATTATCTTTTGCAACTCAAAAAATCTGGCACCGACACCAACGAACGCGTTCGCCGCCGAGTTGTAAAACTCCGTCACCTTTTGAGCACAATCCTCATCAAAGGAATCCAGAACAAAGAATTCCGCGAAGTCAACGTAAAAGACGTTAATGAACTTCTTTACAGCATGCTTGAAGCGTCCATTTTCAGAATCGCAGTCCTCAACCAGGATAATATTTCCGATATCCGAAGTTCCCTAAATACCGCCATCGACTCTATCAAAATTCACTAAATTTCAAAGTATTTTCTACAAACAATTCTATCTC
>CAZGDL010000016.1:0-8145 GCA_964525075.1 uncultured Treponema sp. | reverse complement strand
GTTTCAGCATCTCCCTAGAACTTAGCCTTTCTTAATCGAACCTGTTCAATATCTTCACAGAACAACTGGCGCAAATCGCTAAGGCCCAGAGCCATCAAAGCCATTCGGTCAATACCAATACCCCAAGCAAGAACAGGACAATCAAGGCCCATAGCTTTTGTAACTTCCGGTCGGAAAATTCCAGAACCTCCAAGTTCAAACCAGCCCAAAACAGGGTGTTTGATATGAACTTCAATAGAAGGCTCGGTGAATGGGAAATAACCTGGAACATATTTTACTTCTGTTGCACCAGCAATTTCGGTTGCAAACATTTTCAACATACCCAAAAGGTCACGCAAAGTTACATCATTTCCTGCAATAATTCCTTCCGTCTGATAAAAATCCGAAAGGTGGGTTGCATCAACCTTGTCATAACGGAAGCAGCGAACAATACCAAAATATTTTCCTGGAACTTCAGCCTTGTGCAGCTGATGAGCCGAAAGAACAGTTCCCTGCGAACGCAAAATAAGACGGCGGGTAAATTCATTATCAAACTGATAATTCCACCCTCGGCTACCAGTATTGCCACCATTTTCGTGAACAGCTTTCACGTTGCTCAAATATGGTTCTTCAATAAATTTTGCGTGGGTAGGATTTTTCAAACGGTAAACATCGTGAATATCACGGGCAGCATGGAACTGTGGCATAAAAAGTGCATCACCATTCCAGAATTCTGTTTCTACGAGAGGCCCATCAAACTCCTGAAAGCCCAGAGAAACCAATTTATCTTTTACAGATTCCAGGAACTGGACGTAAGGATTTGTACGCCCCGGAATAATTCTTGCAGGTGGAATTGCAATATTGTAACCACGGAATGTGCCGTTTTTCCAATCCCCAGAAGCAAGCATTTTTGGTGTGATTTCACCAATTTCATTACCAGTAATTCCTGCTTTTTTCAAAGCATCTTTTACGGCTTCAAAACCTGCACTCAACTTGTAGAAAACTGTTTCTCTTTCAATCATCTTGAAAGGAGAATCTGTAGCACCACGTTTTTTTGCAAGTCCAGAAATAGCTTCAATTTCAGCCGCAGACAAATTATCTTTATTCAACTGACCATTTTCTGCCGCGATAGCTTTTTTGATTAAATCCGAAGTGATTGTGATACGAGAAGGCAAATCTGCCCCAGTGTATTCAACTTTCTTTTCGGCGTTCATTTTCAAAACGCCTTCTTTTACCAGAGGTCCAAAAGCCGAACCAACATCTTTTTGCTCCAAAGCAATTCCCGATGCAATTTCTGGCATAGTGTGAGGGCCATTTTCCTTCAAAAACTTGACCATTCTTTCTTCAACGGTACCAGTTTTTGCAAGAGATCGTCCCATCTCTGTAATTTCGTAATAGGTGTGTGGTGTACGTTTAATTTCTTTCAGCAATTCTTTACCAGAAAGCCAAGAAAAAGCCTGATTTGCGTGACCTTCCTTGTAATCCAAATCTTTCTGGAGTTTTTCTGATGTAAGTTCATCCTTATCTGAATATTTTAACAAAACTTTGATTTCGAGAGGATGTAAATTTTTAATTGTATTTTTAATATCCATTTGTAAGATCCTTAAAGGTGATGATAGGCACCTAAAATAAAAGCCGGCAATTCCATATCAAAAGGAATTAACCGGCTACTATTCTACAATATTTCAGATAAAAACTGAATAGGTTAGCGAGTGAATTTCAAATAAGCTGACCACTGAGCTTTTCTCTGACCTCTATCATCTTTAAAATATTTTTGTGATTCAGGTTTCAGATATTTATAACCAAAATAGTTATTTTCTTTCTGGAAATCCTGCAAACAAGCCATAACAGTGTTCATAGCTTCGCCACGGTCATAAGTTACATACAAAGTTTCGTAATAAATACGAACTTCATCATAAATCGGTGAATATTCAATCTTCACAGAAGCATTTTTATCTGTACAATGCTGATCTTCTGGAACAATCACATACGTAGAAGTTTTTTCGGCTTCAAACTTTTCTCTCTCAAAAGGATCATCGCTAACAGGCTGTGCTGTCATAAGACCGCAGAAAACTGTCAAACTAGCAAAAAGAGCGATTAATTTTTTCATCACAAACTCCTATGGCTTACATCAGTAAACCGAATACCCAATTATTTTACCGTATTCTAGAAAAAAATCAAGGTTAAATACATACCGGCCAGAGTCAATTCCAATAGTTGGGAGGTCTCTGATTAAAACCGAGCCAGTAATTTCTTTGGGTTTATTTTTGATTGTATTTCTATAATGATTTCTGATTGCGGATTTTAAAGCGTCGTAAGCGGCATCTCGCAATCCTTCAAAACCTTTTTTCAAATCACCATATCCCCGCCCTTGAATTACAGGATTTTGAATAGAAGCCCACAAATTATAGTTTTGAACCTGGACGTCGTTTCTTTTGTATTCACACCAGCAGTTAAAACGATTATTTTCAATCCAGGGAGAAGTGTAAGTAATTCCACCTTTTAGATAATCAGACGAAACAATTTCCGTAATTTCAAGATATTCTTCCACCCCACGAGCCTTGTCACTGGGAGTGTAGGTAAAATTCCAGCCATAAACCATCCCCGAAATTATAAAAGGAGCAACCTGGCGAATGCTTTTTATAGGATAATCATACTGGCCGGCGTCCAAATCCTGGGCAGCTTCAAGTTCCGGGTAGGCGTCAAGTTCCGCCCACAAAGGAATTCTGATATTTCTGATGACGGATGGAGTCTGTGCGTAAAAACTTGGGCTAAGGGCAAAAGTTAAAAAAATCAGAAAAAAAGAAGATAAAAATAATTTTGACGATTTTAGAGATTTTAGAATTTTTAGTGATTTTAACGATTTTAATTTTATCGATGATAAACGTCTTTCCATATTTTTACAGGGTGAATCCCCATTCTGATGACAAAATACAGCCAGGCAGCAAAAAATCCGAAAAGGTGGGTCATGTGGGCAACATTTGAGCCACCAATAAACTGGCTGCCCAACTCAATCAAAGCATAAATCAAAACAAGGATTGGAGCAGGAACCGGAATAATCCCCCAAATCATAATTATTGACCTAGGAAAAAAAACAGCGTAGGCAAAAAGAACTGCATAAATTGCACCGCTGGCCCCCAAAAGCACAACTCTATATTGGCCGGTAAATTTATAAACCAGGTAAGAAAAAAATCCGCTTAAAGTCCCGCAAACAATATAAAACAGAAGAAATTCTTTAGAACCAATCGCTTTTTCCAGATTAAGGCCAAAAACCAGCAATCCCACCATATTAAAAAATACGTGAGACATATTCTGATGCAAGAACATATAAGTAAAAAATTGCCAGAACATATGTCCCTGGTCAATTTGCAGAACGTTCAAAGCACCATAATAATAAGCATACTGGTAAAACCTCGGGTAAAGGTAAGAAAGCCCAAAAATCACAAAATTAATGAGGATTAAACCCAAAGTAAAACGTTTATAAGTGTAGTGAAAAGGTCTGCGAAGAATAAATTTATTTTTTTGGCTCAAAGTAGGTTACCTTATTTCTTCCGTTACTTTTTGACATATAAAGTCCCTGGTCAGCCTGATTAACAAATTCGTTAGGGGAAGAAACCAGATTTTTTTCAACATCAAAAACAGAAACACCAACAGAAATTGTCACATGCAAATGCTGATTATTGTAAACAAAGTCATGTTCATCAATTGTTGAGCGAATTCGTTCAGCAACCAAAACAGCTTCTTTTTTACCAGTATTAGGGAGCAATACTGTAAACTCTTCTCCACCATAACGGCTTGCCACGTCAGAATCACGAAGATTTTTTCGGATTAAATCTGCAACCGTAATCAAAACAAAATCACCACACTCGTGACCGTATGTATCGTTAAATTTTTTGAAAAAGTCTATATCAAACATCAAAACTGCAAGATTCTGATTTTTCAAAAAGGCCGAATCAATTGCTTCTGTTAAAAGATTAAAGAAATAATATTTCAACTTCAAATGGGTCATCATATCTGTTGATGACATTTCCAGCAAAGCAGCGTTGTTAATGGCAACCGCCGCAAGAGAAGCAATCGACATAATCTGATTTTGCTCGTAAGCGGTGTAGGAAGTGTCATCATCAATAGCAATTCTTTCCTGCAAAACCAGCATACCATTCAAGTGACTTTTTTGAATAAGGGGAACTATAAGGGTCGGATTTAAATTTTCCAGAATTTTAAGATAAGGATTATCGCCAACTTCCAACTTTAATTCGTCCAAAGTAACTGGCTTTTTAAGTTCCAAAAGGCGGTCAGTGATTGAAGTATTTACAGGAAAGGAGATTTTTTTATCGCCAACAAAATCTTTTTCGGTTTCAAGAAAGAACTTCTCGTTGGTGATTATGTCTCGAACGAAAATTTCCGCCCCAAGGACGTGCATTTGAGCCATGCAAATGTAAACAATTGATTCCAGAAGATTGCTGAAATCCAGATTTTCACAGAAAGACGTAGCAATATCGAGTAACTGCTCAAGGTCATAAATTCTTTTTTCGTATTGAATTGTCTGTTCTAAAACTTTTTGCGAAGAAAGGTCTTTTTCATCAGAGACTTGTGATTTTGAGCTACTAAGATTTTTAGAACTTGTTGATTTTGTACTACTCATGCTTCATCTCGCCTATGTTAATAATAACATAGTTTTTCATAATTTCAAAAAATAAACCCCAGTTATTGTAATTTGCTTCAAGGAAGTTTGTGCTGTCGCGGTTCCTAGACGACATCATCAAAACCTTTAAGTTGGAAATAATCTCGCTTGAAGGCTTTTTGGCGTCCGCGAGCAATTCTCCCATCTGTCTGAAGAGGCTAGCCAGATTTGAAACCTCTTCCTGCAAAAAATCGTGGGCTTGATTATTAATTTCTTGAACCATTTTTTCAAGTTTTTTAAAGAAATCTTTGTCTTTTTTACTGTCTTTTATATAACTTTCCAAAACGGCGATACTATTTTTTTTGCCAGCCCCAAATGATTCTTCAAAATTTGCAATTTCAGACTCCGCATTAATTGCAGCGTAGACAATCGAAGAAAAATTTGTTTTGTATGTCGGATTATTGAAAAATCCTTCAATTACAATGTCATTTAGCAAAGTTTTTGATGATGAAGGCAAATAAACTTTCAGGAAAGTTTTCAGCAATTTTAAAGGCAAAATCCACTTAAACGACATGGAAACTTCATTCTGCAAAAGTGCATTGTAAGTTGAATTGTATTCCCCCACTTCTTCCAAAGGCATATTTGGGAAAAGTTCCGAAACTTCCTCAGATATTGTTTCATCCTGAATTTCTGTCTTTATTCGTTGCTCTTCTGCCTCAAATCGCGACTGGAGAATATTTGCAAATTCCTGACGTGGAGAACCTGAATACGAAGCAACTCTCGGCTCATACGAAAAATCTTCTTTGCAATAGCGGATTAAAGTTTTTAGTTTTTCGGGCTGCAAAACTTTCTGCAAAATATAATTAATTTTTTTGAGGTTGCTCAAATATCCGTTACTTTCCTGAGGACTTAATTCCGAACCTTTTCGCAACTGAGCCAGGGCAAGCACGGCCTCGCCAGTCGTAGTAGTAAGTTTGAGGCCAGTTGTCTGATAGTACAAATCTTCCAGCAGGTTCAGGGCCTTTGAAGCCTGAACTTCGACGTATGATGGCTTGTAAGAAAAATCCGCAGGAATAAAATTAGGGTCAAAAATCTGCAAAAAAGGAATAAAACTGTAGTGACACAATTCTGCAAGTTGACGGAGATTTAAAATATCTTCATCCATCTTTTTAAAATTTTCAGAATTAAGTTCTTTTAGCAATTTATCCAGTTGTTGTTTCTGATGGATATAAACCCTGTCCTGATTTTTGGGAGCTTCCAGAACTGCCGCTTTTCTTCGTTCAAAGGAAAGCTCTTCCAGAGTAAGCTGATCAGACGCAGAATAGGCAGTAACAATTAATTGAGCTTCAAAACGTTTTTGACGTGGAATATCGTTTGGGCTGATTGTGACAGAAAAAAGATTATCCAAAGGCCGGCAATTTTTATACAAACCGTAAATAGCTTCACCAAAATTCGGCTGCAACATTCCATTTTTGCAAATCAAAGGATTATATTCACGGATTACTGCATCCATCTTCTTTAAAAGTTGCTTTTTTTGAACTTCGGGAGAGGATCGTTTAAATATTAATTCGAAAATCTGAGAAATTGATTGAATTAAGCCCATTTTTTATCCTCCCATTTTACCATATAAATGTAATATTTATCAATTTTCCTGTAGAACAGCATCAAAAATATTATGATAATCTTGCACGGTAGCCGCGTGGACTATTTGTGCCCGCAAGGCCGCCCCGTTTTGTATTCCCTTTGAATACGCTGCAAAACGCTTCCTCATTTCTAAACAAGCGTGTTGCTCAGAAGTTTCATTTACAAGCCTTTCTAATTCAGAAAAACCAGTTTTTATGCGGATTTTCGCCGGAACTGGCTCATAAGCCCCAGTCGTCAGCAGAGAAATAGCATCTTTAAAGATAAAAGGATTTCCCATAGCCCCGCGGGCAAACATAACAGCGTCAACGCCGGTTTCTTCCAGCATACGCTTGGCGTCTTCGGGTTTGAACAAATCCCCAGACCCAAAAACCGGCACTTTTCCGCCAACCATTTCCACCAGCTGCCGCATAATATTCCAGTCAGAAAAACCTTCGTAGCCCTGAGCCCTGGTTCTAGGATGAATAGTGATTGCACTAACTCCGGCAGCAAGTGCAGCCTGAGCGGCCGCCTGCCAGGTCATCAGTTTTTGCTCCCAGCCCGACCGGATTTTTACAGTAACAGGAATTCCGCCGGCCGCCTGAACCACAGCACTAGCCACTTGGTACAAACGGTCAGGGTCGCGAGTCAAAGCAGAACCCGCCCCGGTTTTTACGATTTTGGGAACAGGACAACCACAATTTATATCAATAACTTCGCAATGAGTTTTTTCCAGGACAATTTTTGTAGCCTCTGCCATTATTTCAGCTTCGCCACCAAAAATCTGAACGGCGTAGGCTTTTTCGTTATAGGCCCGTTGCATCAAAATTTCAGTTTTCAGATTTTTGCGGACCAAAGCTTCGGCACTTACCATTTCGGTGTAGGTAAAAGCTGCTCCATTTTCTATGCAGACAGAACGAAAAGCCGCGTCACTGTAACCAGCGACGGGGGCCAAAAAGAGATTTCCAGGTAATTCAAGATTTCCAATTTTTACAGGATGAAACAAATTGCTCATTGGTACGCAAATCAGCTTTCTATCATTAATCTTCTGGCAGATGGAAAGCCTTGCAGGAATTTTTCCAGAGTTGAACGCTCAGTTCTTCCAAATCCATATCCAGCATTTCGGCAAGGAATTTTGCGGTAGAAGGCAAATATTTAGGCATAGTTCTCTTTTTTTCGCGGAATTCAGCCGGAATCATAAAAGGACTTTCCGTTTCAATCAAAATTCGGTCTACAGGAATATTCAAAACTGTTTCGTGAAGATTTCGAGCATTTCGATAAGTTAAATTTCCGGCAAAACTGAACCAGATATTTTTATCCAGACATTTTTTTGCGTAACTTGCATCTTCAGAATAACAATGCAAAATTGCTCCAGCATCTGGCATACGTTCTGTCAAAACATCATAAACATCTTTACCGGCTTCACGATTGTGAATTACGACCGGCAAATTATGTTTCTGGGCAATTTCCAACTGAGTGATGAATAATTCAATTTGAGAGCGTTTATCACCAAACTGTTTATAATAGTCCAGCCCAGTTTCACCAACTGCCACTACATTTGGCAGAGAAAGAGACTCCTCGATTGTCTTAATCCAATCTGGGCCAGGATTTGTAACTTCAGACGGAGCAACTCCAACTGCGTGGTAAATTCCAGACACAGACTTCAAATGAGAATAATTCTTTTTAAAATCAAAAAGACTGTTATTAATGCTTACAATGCGAGCTACACCAGCCTGCTTTGCTTGTTGAATTACGCGTAATTGTTCAATAGGGTCATCGTATATAAGCCCGATGTGAGCATGAGTATCAAAAAATTTCATGGCTATTTCTTCCTAAAGATGTGATGGATTGTTCTTTTTAGGAACAATTCTAGGGTTAAAGATACCATAGGAAATGGTGAACGTCAAATAATTAATCATTAATAA
>CAZGDL010000015.1:0-23293 GCA_964525075.1 uncultured Treponema sp. | reverse complement strand
TTGGGTCTTTAAGTTCAGGGAACTCTTTGATTGTTTCTACAACTTCACCGGCACGTTCACCGCAGGCAGCAATAATTACAATATCAACATCCGCATTTCGGGAAGTTGTGTGCTGTAAAACTGTTTTTCCAGCCCCAAAAGGTCCTGGAATACAGTAAGTTCCACCTTTTGAAACAGGATAGAATGTATCAATAAGACGAACCTGGGTAACCATTGGCTCAGTTGGGGCAAGTCGTTCTGCATAACAGTCAACTGCACGTTTTACAGGCCATTTAAATGACATTGTAAGTTTATGGTCATTGCCTTTTTCGTCAGTTACAATCGCCATTTCGTCTCTAATTGTATATTCGCCGGCAGGAGTTACTGATTTTACTGTGTACATTCCAAGTAAATCAAAAGGAACCAGGATTTTATGGGTGAAAGAACCTTCCGGCACAGAACCAATTGGGTCACCACGAAGGACTTTGTCACCAGGTTTAACACTTGGAGTCCACTGCCATTTTTTATCAGTTGGAAGAGGATCTACATAAACGCCTCTTTCCAAAAAGAAGCCGGCTTTTTCGGCAACCAAAGGAAGTGGGTTTTGCAAACCATCAAATGTCTGACCTAGAAGGCCAGGTCCTAATTCGGCACAAAGAAGGTCGCCCATCAATTCGACTGTATCACCGGCTTTAATTCCCTGTGTCATTTCGAAAATCTGCATTTGGGCTTTGTTTCCGCGAATACGGATAACTTCACCTCTTAATTTTTTTCCGTCTACATTTACGTAGCCTACTTCGTTCATAGAAACATTACCGTCAAATTCGATAGTAACCATGTTTCCATTTATGCCGACTACTTTTGCTTTTGTATCCGTCATTATTTATCTCCATCTAGAATTGTATCGTAAATCTTATGATAAGATGTCTTTCCGTTTTCAACTTCAAACTTACGCATGCGTTCAACAAGCAAAAGTTTTAAGCCGTAGGCGTACACTGCGTCAATCGAAAATCCGTCCAGGGGACGAAGTTCATCTAGCAAACGTAACCTGTAATCATAAAGGTACTCTTCCGCAGATAAAGGGCTATCCATACCAACTGCTGTACGAGCCACCGCAACAATGTCGGCAGTACACTCAAGCGGAAGTGGAACGCTATCCTTTTTCATTTTTTGGGCTCGGATTTGAGCCAATGCGAATCTTAAGTTCCTTTCTTTTTCATACCAAGTATCCAAAAAGGCAGAACCAGTTGGAATAGGTTCTTTTGGTGGAACTAGCGAAAGACTATTTAAAATGTCTTTTTCAGCTGGGGAAATAAAACGACCTGCCAGTTCCCGGAAAGAATCTCCAGTTAAAGGCAAAGCAGTTTTTCCTTCTGCCGATGAGATATTTGGTAATTGTGAGACCAAATAATAGTAAGCCACTAGTTTGCATCCTTTGCAGCTATTTTTATGAGGGCTGCAACTTTTGGATTAAGATAGGCTGCAAACATTTCTGCTAAAGCATCAGCTGAATAGTCATAATATGCTGCACCATTTTTTACACCAATTCTAAAGCCAGCTGATAAAGTTTTATCGGGTTTGATTTCCAATCCCTTTGCAATTTCGGCTTTTAATTCAGATGTAAGTGATTTTTCCAGGTCTTTCAAATCTTTTTCACTCAAAAGAACAGACAATTCAGAAGCATCAGCATTTTTTGCCCAGGCTTTTACTGTTTCTGGAATCAGTTTTGCAAGCAGGTCTTTTGATTCAGCTTTTTCTGTATCAGCTTTAATCAAACCATCTAATTCTCCAATCAGAGAATCCTTAAACGAAAGAAGCATATTTCTGCCAGCCTGAACAATGGCTTCCTGGCTAGCTTTTTCCATTCTCTCCGTTTCTGCCTTAGCATTTTTTATAATTTCGGCAGCTTTTTCCTGGGCGTCTGCAATAATGCTTTCAGCTTTCTTTTCAGAAGCTTCTACAATCTTTGCTGCTTCGGCTTCAGCTGAGGCAACGCCGTCTTTTTTGATTTTATCAATCAGTTCCTGTAGTTGTACGTCCATTACAATACCTCACTTATTTAGTAACCAATGAATATAATTCACCTATTCTAACATTATAAATCAGAATTTTAAAATAAAATCCCGTTAATGTTAAAATAGAAAAATACTGAGCAAATTACAAACTTTTTTTAATTATTTTAGCACTTAAAAGAATAAATAGTTTTAGCCTTCATCTTCTGGCCAGGTTCAAGAATACAGCTTGGAAAATCCTTTTTATTAGGACTATCCGGGAAAGCCTGGGTTTCAAGACAGTAAGCTTCGTGATTTTCGTAAATTCTACCGTTTTTGCCAACAATTCCCTTGATATAGTTTCCAGTATAGAACTGACAGCCAGGTAAATTAGTAAATACAGCCATTTCGTGACCAGAAACAGGCTCTTTTACGGTACAGAAATTCACTAAATCCTTATCGTCCAAAGGAACAGCCGTCTGAGCCTTTTCTTCAGAATACATTTCGGTTACATAACAGTGGTCATAACCGACTCCCATTTCTGCCATATCCTTGCCCATTCGTTTTTCTGTCGTAAAATCAAAAGGAGTGTCTTTTACGTCCAAAAGTTTTCCAGTTGGAATCAACTTTGCATTAACTTCAAGACGTTTTGTAGAATTCATCTGAATTGTGTGATTATCAATATTGCCATTTCCAGCAAGATTAAAATATGCGTGATTTGTAAGATTGATTGGAGTTGCTTTATCAGTTTCGGCAGTGTAATAGCAAGTCAAATTATTAAATTTATCCAGCAGGTAAGATACTGTGATTTTTACATTACCAGGGAAGCCTTGTTCTCCATCTGGAGACAGACGAGAAAATTTTACCCCGCAATAATTATCATCTTCAATAACTTTAGCCTTCCACATTACTTTTTCGTAACGTGTAAAACCGCCGTGCAAAGTGTTTGGCCCATCATTTTTGTCCAAATCATACTTTTGACCATCAAGGGTAAAAGATGCCTTTCCAATTCTGTTTGCAAAGCGCCCAACAATAGCACCAAAAGAATAATTGGAATTGAGATATCCTTCAAAAGTTGAATAACCTAAAAGAACGTCCGTTTTTGTTCCATCTTTATTTTTCAATACGATACTTGTGATTGTACAACCGTAATCTGTACACGAAAATGACATTGATTCATTTTTTACAGTATAAAGGGTTACTTTTGTTCCATCAGAAAGAAGTCCAAATTTTTGCTTTGTTACTTTCATTTTCCATACCTCACTTTAAAGCATATCTATTATAAACTGAACTTCCGCTATTGAACAAGATAATTCAGCCGCAATATCATCCACATTCATTCCCTGCTTAAATAATTTTTCAACTTTGTCTTTTAAAGGTTTTGCCGATTTTTTCTGCTCGTAAGTCTGGTCATCATAAATTTTTGTGATGATTAGAGGGACTTCCTTGTAGGCTGCCCCATCCGGAGTAATGTTTGTTTCATCTTTTAGTAAATTTTCGTCATCAAATAAAGAACGTTGATTTTCGTCCTTTTTGATTTCGTAGGCAGAATCAGGATTTATATAGGAATTGTTGTTTTTATTTACATAAGGATTATTATAAGGATTATTGATTGAAGATTTTTGCTGAAATTGTCCATTCATCCTAGAATAATCGTGTTCAATTTTTACATTTCGCCCAGGATTTTTATGAGTTGATTTTTCGGCTTCGGCAATCACATCCCGCAAAAGTTGGGTGGCTTCCCTAAACTGATCCATTTTTATATCAGCGTCTTTTAAAAGGGCCTTGGTTCTTTTTGTTGATTCGTTTATCAGTTCAATATCACGATTAGCATTATTATTTATATCCATAATAACTTTGTTCATCTGATGTTGAGTTTTTTCTATGATTGAATCTGTCGAAAATAATTTTTTAAAACGGACAAGTATTACTATCATCAAAATAATACTGATTAAAGAAAGAACAATTGCAATGTAGGCTGCCATTTTTACCTCGTAATATCAATAATAGTTCCCAGGTAATCAGAATTACTTTTTCCAGGGTGATTTTCGTACTCGTTGTACTCATCACTATCATCTTTTTCATTTTTTTTATTTTGTCTTTTACCATAAAAAGATGATGAATTAGAACCATTTTGATTTACACCATTGGTATTTGCTTTTTCGTTGGAAGTCTGCTGAACTTTTGAAGCTTGTTCCATTGTTTTTTGGATATTACTCTGCTGGGCCATTGCTTCCGTAAGCTGAGCTTGCTGGGCTCCCTGCATAGTTTTAGAAACATTTGACAATTGAGAATACATTGTCTGAAGATCAATTGGCTGAATACCCATCTGGTTGTTCCTCTCCCAAAGCCGGAGGTTCATAATCGCCCCGCTTTGTCAGTTTACTAGCATCATCATAGTAAACAGTAACTTTTTTTACGTCCATTTTGACTTCGTCCAAAGCATCACGAACGTAAATCTTTACACCTGCGTAAATTGTATCTTCACACTTAACTTTACCAATTGCCTTGAGCTCTCGGAGGTGGGCCTGAATCTTGTCAATTTCGGTAGTCATTTCTCCAAGCTTCTGGCTAATCTGCTGGCATTTTTCTTTCAAATCTTTAAGTTTTGCTTCCTTTTCTGCCGGCAACTTTTTGCGAACTTTTTTCTGCTGTTCCAAAGTCTGCAAATCGAGTTCACAATTTTCGTATTCTTTTGTTGCCTTTGCCTGCAAATTCTGCAAAACTTCCAGACGTTTTTTAGCTCTAGGATCAATTCCGACTTCCAAAATTGTTTCTGTACCACCACCAGGCGAACCAATTTTTTTGGCACAAATTTCCTCGGTAGCCAAAAGATGTCCACCAATAATCTGGGCTTTTTTACCGCGAACTACGATATTTTTCATGGCGGTTACGTTTGAGTTTACAATTGAATCATAAACTGTAACATTTTCTTCAACTTCGACTGTCGTATCATTAATAAATTTAGCCCAAAGTGATTTTCCAGCCTTGATGTAACCTTCACCCTTTCCAAAAATACCCTGTCTTACAATAATATCGCCAGTAGCTTCCAGTCGGGACTTATCGACAATTCCATTAACCTCGATATTTGTGGCTTCGACCTTGTAACCTTCTTCGACAGAACCTTTGATTACAACAGTTCCAACAAATTTTACATCCCCAGTCTTAACGTTTACAGCATCCAGATATTTGATTGGTTCAACGGTAACTTTTCCGTTTACAAGCATTACTTCGCCATCAATATCCGCCTTGATTGTTACTCCATCGCGGTCCAAACTTACGTTTTGTCCTAACTGTATCTGAATATCTTTACCATTTTTAGCTTCAAGGTAGCGACCAAACAAGGTTTTTCCGCCTTTTCCACGTTCTGCCGGAATTTTCTGGGCCAAAGGCTGGCCTGCAATAACGTTTTGAATCTGATTAAGTTCCTTATAGTTGATATTTCCGGTTTCAGAAACTTTTGCTTTTAGTTTTTTAGGGTCTGTTTCAAAATTATATGATAAATATGCGTCATGACCATCAATCGGCATAACCGCAGAAGCAACTTCAAATGGAATATTGTAAACAGGATTATCAACAAATTCCTGAATTTTCTTTTCATCAAAACAAGGCTCAACGACGCCCTGTGAAAGCAAGGCTCTCTTTATCATTTCTTCAGAAGCTTCAGAACCGCTCATAGAAGGTGGCGAAACAACGACAGAACCTTTCAATTCATCTTTTGTAATATCAACGCCAATTACAACATCACCAGCAGGAATATGTTTATAAACTCCAACATTTAAATACTGGCCGTCGGTTCCCTGTTTTACATATTTTTTGATTAAATCTTCATCATAAGAAACTGTATCCTGGCGTCTTACCTCGTCAAGAACGTCCCGCAACTGAATTTCACTTCCATCGCCAAGCGGGAGTATGATTTTAAGCATAATGTCTGATTTGAAATGGCGAACATAAAAAAGACCGTCTCTGTTTTGAACTTTTTCTTCAAAGCCTTCTTCTTCGTCATCAAAAAGACCTTCAGAAGCAAGTTTTACAACTTTTTTGATTGTTGATGGATTCTGATAAATTTTTAATTTCCAGGGTCTTTTTGCCAAGCCCAAAAATCCATCACTACCTTTTTCAAGGATTTCGTATTGAAGGTTTACAACTTTTGTATCTAACTGGACAGCCGCATCCGCCAGAGCCTCATCAATTGAATCTGCATTTACATCAACTGAGTGAAGCTCCTTATCAACATCGAGACGAGCTTTCATATCCTGGCGAATTCTGTCTAGACTAACCATCTAACCAACCGTTTTTTATGGGCCTTTATCAGATAATGCCTTTTCGCAAATTTGTAAGTTTTGCCCGCAAACGCAAATTAGCTTTTGCATTTAACTGTGAAATTCGAGATTCGCTAACTTCAAGAACTTCTCCAATTTCTTTAAAGGTCAAATCTTCGTGATAGTACAAAACAATTACCATTTTTTCTTTTTCTGGTAATTCATTGATTGCCTGGGCAATTACTTTTTTGATTTCTTCACGTTCTGCAATAACATCAGGATTTAAACTTGAAGGAGATTCAATATTGTTTCCAATAGAAGAATTATAATTATCATCTCCGGCGTACCAGACATCGTTCAAGGACAAAACAGACGTTCCAGAAACTTTCATTACAGTTCTGTGATATTCGTCTTCGCTCATGTTCAAAGACTTGGCAATTTCTTCATCACTGGCAGTTCTTCCCAGTTTTGATTCCAGACTTGTGATTGCATCTTCAATTTCGCGAGATTTTTGTCTTACAGAACGAGGAACCCAGTCAATCTGCCTCAATTCATCAAAAATTGCCCCTCTGATTCGGGTAACAGCGTAAGTTTTGAACTTTACATTTTTTGCTGTATCGTATTTGTTGATTGCATCCAGCAATCCAAACTGACCGTATCCCACCAAATCATCAAACTCAACAGAAGCAGGCAAGCCAACTGCAACTTTTCCAGCTACATATTTTACAAGAGGCATATATTGTTTGATAAACTTATCTCTAAGAGCCGGGGATCTTGTTTTTTTAAATTCTTCCCAAAGATCGTCTTCTTCTTTTTCGTCATTAATTGGCATATATTCTCATCCTCTTATAAAGAATTATCATCTGATAACGCTGAACTAATGGCCTTTGCCATCAATGCTGCGTCTTTTATATCCGGAACCTTATCACTTTTTTGATGAGAAGAGGAAGAAGAAACAAAATCAGAAGATGAGCCAATTTCGGAATCATCATCATTACTTTCTGAACTTCCACTTTCTTCAAATTCCAGATTTCCCATATCTGGTAAAGTATCAATTCCTTCATCTGAATTACTAGAATTACTAAACGAAGGCGGTTCACTTGTTTTTTCACTAAAAGTTTGCACATCTTCTGGCGAAAGAGCTTCTTTTCCAGACAAATCTTTTAATGTTTCGGTTCGTTTTAAAGGAACAAAGCCATTATCTTCCTTACCAAAATCAGAAGATTGCTGATTTTTTCCTTTATAATCAGATGGATTTAACATCTGATGATTGTCTCCAACAATAAAATGGTTATCACTATCACCACTTGCAAGATCTTCATCTTGAATGGTTATGTCAACCACACGGCCTGTTGAAGGAGCCTGGTTAGCCGAGCCAGAAAAAGCTTCTGAATCTCCAGAAAAATCTCCACCCGAACCATCAGAAAGAAATTTTTCAAAAATAAAGCTAACTAAAAATCCTAAAAGTCCGAAAATTATAGCAAATAATAGGGCTTTTAAGAAAACGGATAAAATAGATGTATGGGAAAATAAACCAGATATAAAAGACAGTAAAAATCCCAAGACAGCAAAGATGCAGCAGAATTTTACGCCTTTCATTTTTCCTCCCAATAAAATAAATACCCGTCAATATTATACAACATAATATCAAAAAATAATAGAAAATATTGCCTAAATCTCTAAAATCCAGCCATTTTAAGGGCAAATTTTATAAAATTCTAGAAATTTCGCTTTTTACTCAGGAATTTCTTTAAGAAACTAGAAACTCCTTCGTTATATTCTGGCTCAGTTTTTTCAATTCGACCAACTATGTGTTTTAAATAAACAGAAGGTTTTGATGTCGGATTTACAACAATAAATGGTTTTTGCCTGATTACAGAAGCCTGAACCAAAGGATCTTCTGGAATACAACCCAAATATTCTATTTTATATCCCAAAAACTGACCAACAATTGTGATAATTCTTTCGGAAATACGTTTTCCTTCGTCTGGAGAATGAACTCGGTTTACAATCAATTTTATATCCACAGTTCTATCAACAATTTCCGTCGTAATAATTTTGATAATTCCATAAGCATCGGTAATTGCGGTTGGTTCTGGCGTTGTCACAACAAAAACTTCGTCAGCGGCTGCAACAAATTGGAGAACGTTATTTGCAATTCCAGCCCCTGTATCTATGATGATGATGTCGGCATTGCCCAAAGTTGCAAACTGGTTGGCAAAATATTCAAGTTCTTCTACTGTCAGATTGGCGATTTTTGAAAAACCGTTGGCCCCGGCTATAAATTTAATGCCAAATTCAGTATCCATGATGATTTCTTTCATAGTCTTCTTCTTATTTATTACATGCATCAAATTGTACTGAGGAACTATATTCAGCAGAACATTTACATTTGCCATTCCAAGGTCGCCATCAATAAGAATGACTTTTTTTCCTAACTGGGCATAGGCAATGGCCATATTTACGGCGAAATTCGTTTTACCAACCCCGCCCTTTCCACTGCACACGGCAATAATTCTGGTATTATGCTCTTTTTTAACGCTTGTAGAAGCATTTACTTTTTCTGCCCCAGAATTATTATCATTATCATTAAATAATTCGCTTAATCCTTCTGCCTGTTCTTCCATATTTATACTCCAAATTTATCTTCTATATGTACTCTGTCAACCTTAAAATTTTCAAGGCGTTTCAAAAATTCAATTACATTTGCCGGGGCAATATCCCTAGATGCAACCTGCCCATTTGTGATATAGGCAATAGTCTTGTGCTTATCATACAAAGCACTGATTATATTACCAAATTGTTCGGATTCATCACACTTTGTAACAATTATAGATTTATACCCAAAAGGTTCATAATTTTGCATAATGTTTTTTAAATCCTGGGATTTTGTCGAAGCCATCATTGCAAGGTAAATATCAGGATTCATTCCAGGAATATCTAGCAGAATTTTCATCTGGGCAATGTGGGTTGCGTCGTTAGGACTAAATCCACTTGTATCAATAAAAATTGCATCTACATCATTTTTATAATCATCATAAATCTTTTTTAAATCTTCTGGACGCTCTGCTTTGTAAACCGGAGATGACATATGTTTGCCCCACCTCTCCAGCTGTTCCATAGCCCCAACTCGCATTGTATCGGTATTTATAAAACAAATTCTAGGCTTATTGCCATTTTGCTCTTGTGCATATTTTTTTACAAATTGGGCGGCAAGTTTTACAAGTGTAGTGGTTTTGCCAACCCCGGTTGGTCCTACAAGAATAAAAACGTGCGGTGGCCGGTGAACGGTCGATTTTTCAATTTTGATTGATTCGCCAATCCAGTCAACAACCCGTCTTTCAACTAAATCAAAATTATCCAGCTGTTCCAGGGAAAATTCATTTCGGATTTTTTCTTCAATCATCTGAATATATGAAAAAGAAAACTCGTTATGTTCCAAAAGTTCTTCTATTTTCATAATAGATTCAGGTTTTTCCTGACTTGCAACAGCAAGGCTATCTATTTTTTTTACAATTTCGCTTTTTAATTCTTCTACAGTTTTATTTAACTGATTAATTTGAGAATTATTATTTGTTGCCTGCAAAGTTTTTAAAATTGCATCCCTATTTTGAGCCAGCATTTCTTCTTCGTTAGCTCTTTTTGCGGCATACGAAGTGATTACAGATTCAGGATTATAGGATTTTTGATGATTTATGATATATCTTACAGTTGTCACCGGTCTTTTTGATAAATACAAAAATCCTCCGGGTCTAAAATCAACTCTTTTATCTATGATTTGATAATCGTTTCCATATTGTTTATAAAGTTTTGCACGGCAATCTTCCTCAGATCTGCCAGTCATTTCAAACTTTATTTCCTCATTGTAAGCCATACAATCCAAATCCTCTTATTCTGCATCATCTTCAATTTCTGCAATTATTTCTACAGAAATATTATTTCCGGCAGCGTACATTTCCATATCAGAAATGACAACAACTCCAGGTTGCTCTCTCTCTATTGCTGACCTGACCAACTGCCTTACATTGCTTACGCACAAAATAATAGGCATATAGCCAAGCTGATTTATTTTACTCAAAGAATTACTTACAGCCGAAATCCAGCGACGGCGATCTACAGGATCTAGGGCAACGTAAGGTTTTGAACCATCTTCCGGATAATAAGCGTGTTCGATTATCATTTCCGAAAGATTTTGGGAAAGTCTCATAACCCTGAGTTTTTTATCATTAGGATCTGCGTACTGCATACAAATCTGCAAGCCCAGGGCTTCACGAACTTTTGCAGTTAAATCCCAGGAATTTCGCGAAACACTGGCGTAATTTGCCATTGTTTCCAAAATCTTAACATAATTTCTGATAGAAACTTTTTCTTCAAGCAGGTTTTGCAAAACTTTTTCGATAACACCGTAAGAAAGTTTTGCAGTATTTAAAACTTCGTCCACCAGCACAGGATTTTTCTGCTTTACGGTTTCAAGAATTACAGAAACAGCCTGGCGGTCAACCATTTCGGCTGCATGAGAGCGGATAATTTCTGTGATATGGGTAGAAATGATTGTTGGTGGATCTACAACGACGTAGCCTGCATTTTCAGCCTCTGCCCGCCTGTCTTCAGGCAACCAGATTGCGTCCATTCCAAAGGCAGGATCCTTTGTTTTTTCACCTTCCAAAGGCTCAGTTACGGCTCCAGTATCCATACACATTACATAGCCCAGGTGGATATTTGCATGTCCTGCTTCAATCCCCTGAATTTTAAAACTGTAATCGTTGGGTTCAAAAGCCATATTATCCAAAATTCTGATTTTTGGAATATCAATTCCCATATCGTGGCGGGCTTCCGTCCTAATTCTGGAAATTCGTTCCAAAAGTTCAGCACCCTTATCTTTATCAACAAGAGGAATAAGGGCATATCCCAATTCCAGAGATAAAGGATCTATCATCACAATTCCTTCCTGGTCTGGCTGGGCAGAAGTTTGAGTTGAAGCCTTTGTTTTTTCTTCCTGCTGCTTTTGGAATATTTTTTTCTCTTTGTCTTTTGTAAGTCTATATCCAATAAAAATAAAAAGAGCCCCAACCGGCAGCAACAAAAATTGGGTACCGTTTCTTAAAACAAATCCTGCAAGAATCAAAACAGCCCCAACAATCATGTAAATATGACCATCAGAAGTAAATTCTGCTTTAAGTTCCTTATCAAAGGTTTCGTCAGATTTTGTACCAGTAACCAGTAAACCGGTTGCAAAAGAGATGATTAAAGACGGCAACTGGGAAGTAAGCCCATCACCAATAGTCAGGGTAGAATAAGTCTGCAAAGCTGATTGAAAAGACATTCCATTCATCACCATACCAATAATAAAACCGCCAACCAGATTTATTACGGTGATAAAAATACCAGCCTTTACGTTTCCACTTACGAATTTAGAAGAACCGTCCATGTTTGAATAAAAGTCAATATCCCGGCGGACAGCGGCTTTCAATTCTTCTGCCTGGGCTTCGTCAATGGCTCCAGAATTCAAACGGTTATCAATATCAAAAAGTTTCTGATTCATTGAGTCCAAAGAGAAGCGGGCTGCAACTTCTGATACACGGCCTGCACCTTTTGTAACAACCAGAACCTGAACGACAATCAAAATAACGAACATTACAAAGCCGACTACCAGGTTATTTCCAGCAACAATATCAGCAAAAGCCCGAACCATGGCACTCTGCCCCTGCAAAGCCCCACCGCTGAATTTTCCGGTAAGGATCAACCTTGTAGAAGAAATATTTATTGCCAAACTGAACAAAGTTTCCAGCAAAATAACACGTGGAAAAGTCTGAAAATCAGATGGACGCGGAATTTGCACAACAACAAGCAAAATAATGATAGAAAATGCAAGATTTAATATCATCGATAAGTCAATAAGTACTTTTGGAATTGGAATAAACAGGAGAAATACAACCATTACAATAGCAACAGGTACAATGTTACTTTGTATGAAGGTTAAAAAATTCCCCCGACGTTCGTTTGCCATTAGTCCCCACCCAGCAATCTACTAATTCTAGATTTGTTTAAATTTTTCTAAATGCGAATAAATAACCGCAATAGTATTATAATATATTTCGGGTATTATACCACCAACTTCGACATTTGTATACAAATCTCGAGCAACAGGACGATTTTCTACAATAGGGATTTCGTTTTCCCTGGCCAGCCTTTTGATTGTTTGGGCCATTTGATCCGCCCCTTTTGCATTTACAATCGGAGAATCCGCAATATTTTGATCATATTTCAAGGCAACGGCAAAGTGTGTAGGGTTTGTTACAACTACATCAGATTCGGCAACAGCTTTTGGGATATTTTGAGATAAAAGTTCCCTTTGCATCTGCTGCAATTTACTTTTTACTTCGGGATCGCCTTCCATCTCCTTATATTCTTCTTTTACTTCCTGTTTTGTCATCTTCATTTCTTCCATAAAGTCTTTTTTCTGGACAAAATAATCAGGAATTGCAATTACAAGGAAGATGATGGCAACCGTAACCAGAATTTTTGCAGCCATAGTCGCAATTTTTCCAATAGCAGAGGAAATTTCTCCATTACTGATAATTTCACAAAGAACAAATATATCTTTTTTAATGTAAATATAAGCAACCAGGACAATAATCGCTACTTTTCCAATTGATTTAGCAACATTAAACAAACCTTTTGCAGAAAAAATCGTTTTTTGCAGATATTGGCCGATTCTCGGCACAATTTTTGAAAATTTTGGCTCAATAGGCTTAAGACTAAACAAAAATCCTCTTGTCTGGATAATATTTCCAGCTATAGCCGCAACTACGCTTATCAGAGAAATAGGCAAAACGCATTTTATAAAAACTTCATAAAAAAAGGTAAGCAAAGATGGATCTTGCAAATCATAATCAGAACATTTACTAAAATAAAAGTTCATAATGGAAATAAACTGACTAAAAAGCCATTTTGCAAGAAAAATCAAAGTAACAACACAAAGTAAAAGGACTAAAGCCCCGCTCACTTCTTGACTTTTTGCAACACGACCTTCTTTTCTGGCCTTTTCCAGTTTATATTCTGAAGGTTCCTCGGTTCTTCCCTCGTCTTCTGCAGCCATAAACTAAAGCCCCCCGCCGGAAATCTCAGTAAAAAGTCGCTCCAAATCCGCAAAACCTTTATTAAAAGACCTGATAAAAAAGTCAATTATATTTGGCATTACAAAAGCAATAATCGCAAAGGCGACCAAAATCATAATCGGAAAACCTTCTGACAAAAGGTTCATTTGAGGGGCAGCCTTGGTCAAAAGTCCTGTACAAATTGTGATTAAAAATAAAGTCCCCATAACTGGCAAAGCAATTACCAGGGCATCGGCAAAAAGGTTTGTCAAGCCAGAAAGCATAAAACGCAAAAGGTGATTTTGATTATTGACAATATTTACGGCATTTAAAGTCTGAAAACTGGTGACTAATCCGCCCAAAAACAAGCGCTGGAACCATTGTGTCTGGATAAAAACTAGCATGGCTACAAGATTAAAAAACTGGCCCATCAAAGGGTTTTCAACTTGTGATAAAGAGTCGTATGATGATGCCGCACTAAGCCCCATCTGGAAAGCTAAAAATTGCCCAGCGGCAGAAAAAGCTGAAAAAATAATTGTAATGTAAAAACCGATTATCACACCAATCAGACCTTCCCCCACCAAAAGCAAAATATACTGCAAAGAAAAGGCCCCATCTTCACCTATATAAGGATTGTAGACAGAAAAATCGACTGAACCAAAAATAAAAAAAGCCATGTACCCTGCAAGAGCAACTTTTGCCACTCTGGAAGTTGACCTCATAGAAAACATTGGCAGAACGCAAATTAAAGCAAAACAACGTACAAATACAAGAAGATAAACTGGAGCTTGTAAAAGTATTTTGTCTAACATCTATCAATCCTATTTTAATAAATCTATAAATTCTGTTTTTTTATTTTGCAAAATCTGGAATTCTATTGAACAAAGTGATTGTATATTGTCCTAAATCGGAAAACATTGCTCCGCCCAGCAAGGCAATCACAATCAGAATTACTAAAAGTTTTGGAAGAAAGGTTAATGTCTGCTCCTGAATGGAAGTTGTCGCCTGAAAAATTGCCACAATCAATCCTACAACAAGGGCAAGCCCAAGCACAGGAGCAACAAGCTGAATAACTTCAACAACTGCCCCTCTCATCAAAGAAACTATTGTACCAGTAGACATTTTTTACCTCCCAAGAGCATTTTAGTGAATAACAGACGTAAACAAATTCTGAGTCAACAAGCCCCAGCCATCAATCAAAACAAACAAAATCAGTTTAAAAGGCATAGAAATTTGGACAGGAGGCAACATCATCATACCCATTGCCATCAAAATACTGGCCACGACCATATCTATTATGATAAAAGGAATGTACAACAAAACACCAATTTTAAAAGCAACCGTAAGTTCGTGCAAAATATAGGCCGGAACAATTATGTAAGTGGGAACATCGGCCAGGGTATTTGGTTTATCCAGTTTTGCCATATTCATAAACATTTTGATGTAAGAAGTATCTTCCGCCATCTGTTCATACATAAAAATTCGCAAAGGACTTTCCGCCTGGTGATAGGCTTCTTCCAAGGTTATTTCATTATTACTCAAAGGTTTATATGCGTTATCGTAAATTTTTGTAAAGGTAGGCCACATGGCAAACAGGGTCATAAAAAGTGCAATTCCGTTTAATACGGCTGTCGGCGGAACCTGCTGCAAAGACAAAGCTCTTTTTATAAAGTCCAGAACAATCGAAAAACGCAAAAAACAGGTGGCCAAAATTAAAATGCTTGGGGCAAGGGTCAGAATTGTAAGGATTATCAAAAGCCTTACCGAAAAAGCCACTTCCTTCCCGGTCTGTGGCTGGGTTATCTGAACAGAAACATTAGGCACAATAGAAGGATTAACGTTAGGATTCATTTCAGTAGTTCCAGATGTAGAACCTTGAGGAAAATTACCGGTCGTCTGGGTAGACCGTGAAGACTGCGTAGATTGCGTAGATTGAGCAAAAACTGTATTAGAAAAAACAAAAGATAAACTGATTAATATTAAAAACTTTTTCAATTTAGTCATCTTTTATTCCTTCTTTTCTTTATCGAAAATTTTTCCAACCTGATTTTCGGCGTCGCTAAAAATATTTTTTTGTTTATTTCCTTTAACAAGAAAAGTATCTAAGACCTGGGCAAAATTGAGGGGCTTTTTAGTTTTTGCTTTTTTATCAGCATTCAGGTTCATGGCTTCAATCAATTCTTTATCATCAATTTCGCCCAACAAGGTGATATTATCTTCGGTCACCCCAATCAAATAAGCCTTGTCAATCAAAGTGATTACTTCGACTGTTTTACTCGGTGCAATATTGATATAAGCAACTCTTCTTAAATAGTCATCATCAGTTTTTACGACATTGGTTTTCTTTTTGATAAACCACAAAACGCCATAAATCATGGCAACAACAATAATCAGAACTATAATCATGCGGACAAAAACGCCAACCGTAGACGTTTTTTTGCCATTTTGATTAGCAGTATCTTCAAAACCAGAACTATCTATTTCGTAGGATTCTTCTGACAAAGTGATATTTTGCTCAGGATTTGAATCCGTCTGAGCATTTGAATTTTGTGAATTTTGCGAATACAAACAAAAAACAGCAGTCATAAAAACAATGACTGCCAGAAATATTTTTTTTGATTTTCCCAATTTTTTCCACCCTTTAAAATTGGTATTTAGAAATCCCCTTTAGAGAGTAAATCTAGTTCAAGTCACTCACTCTTTCCGACGGAGAAAGGATTTCTGTTACGCGGACACCAAAGTTTTCATCGATGACTACAACTTCTCCTTTCGCAATCGGTTTATGGTTTACAAGAATATCAACAGGTTCACCGGCAAGTTTATCCAACTCAATGATTGTACCTTCGCCCATACCCAAAATATCTTTTATTGATTTTTTTGTGCGACCAAGTTCTACAGTCATTTCCATGAAAACGTCCATGATAAGACCGATGTTTCCCTGTTCGCTACTTGTCATGCCTGCCGCTAAATTAGGATATTGCAACTGCTGAACATTTGGTACGTTCATTCCCATGTTCATACCCATATTTTGTGGCATTCCCATGTTCATTCCGCCCATCTGCATACCCATGTTTTGCATGTTTCCCATTCCCATGCCCATGTTCTGCATACCCATATTTTGCATTCCGCCCATAGGCTGCTGCTGCATACCCTGCATATTTTGCATACCCTGCATAGGCTGTTGCATTCCACCCATCTGATTATTTACAGGAGATTGAGTTGCAGTTCCTGCAAGTGAAGCTAAATCAACAGGGCTCAAACTTGCTGTATCATTAGAAGTATCACCGCCCAAAGCTTTTGAAATTGCTTCGGCAGAATCACCGCCAAGACATTCCCACAAAGTATAAGCATTTCCGTCCAAAGTAAGAGGATAACTTGTCAAAACAAAATCCCCTTGAGGGAACATAATCATAGCTTTAGATTCGTTAAGAGGTTCCGGAGTTGCATAAGCCAAACCAGGGATTTTTCCAACACTATCAATTTGAGTAATTTCGGCAGCGATATGAGTTGCAACAAATTCTGAAACGACAGAAAGAACCATATCATCAACTTCGGTAGCTTCTTCTGAACTTACCAACTGGAAAATTTTCAAGGCAAATTCTGGTGATAACAAATAAAGGTGACTACCTTTAATTCCTTCGTTGTAATCAGCATTAATTCCGATAACAACTTCCGGAAGTTTTGATAAAACGTGGTCCCTGTTTGTATCTTCAACAACAGGTTTTTCACATTTGAACTGTGCACTTGTTGTTTTATTAATATTTTCTTCAAGTTTTGGCTGCAAATCATCTGCTAATTTCTGAAGAGTTGGAATATCATAATGATAAGTCGGTCCGTTACCAACATGACCAGATGAATTTAATCCGTCAATAGCAACGCCAGAAAGCAATGCATCAATTTCATCCTGTGAGATAGCACCATCACTCATAAGTTTCGTCTCCTTCTACAGAAAGCTCTTCAAATTCGTCTGATTCAACGTCTTCAACTTTTCCTGTAATCTGTACTGCCATTTTTTTACCGACAACCCCTGGCTGACAGTAAAACTTTTTCTTATTTCCTATACTTAGAGATAAAGGATCTCCAACTTTTATATTTGAAAGACGTACAACATCGCCAACTCGCAGCGAAAGTACATCCCTAATAGGCAAATTAATAGTTCCAAAATCAGCAACAACATCCATATCTACGGAGGTCAACTGCTGTTTGATAGTTCCCAAATACTGTGTAGTTGATGATTTTCTTACAGATGAGAACCAGAATTGTGATGAAAGTTTTGAAATAATAGGTTCCAGAACCAAATATGGGATACAGAAGTTCATCATTCCTTCTTCGTCCCCAACCTTAGTTTCCAAAGTGATAAGCACAACCATTTCTGTAGGCGGTACAATCTGGGCAAACTGAGGATTTGTTTCAATCTGGGCAAAACGTGGTCTTAAATCAATAACCTGGGTCCAGGCTTCTCGGATATTTGCAAGAATACGAACAATTACCCCTTCCATTACTTCCTGTTCAATATCTGTAAGGTCTCGGTTTTTATTTCCAGTTGTAGCCCCACGCCCACCAAACAAACGGTCAATCATACAAAAAGTGATTGCCGGGTCAATTTCCAAAACCGCATTTCCTTTAAGAGGATCCATATTGATTACGGCCAAGGTTGTTGGAGTTGGAATAGAACGGATAAATTCCTCGTAGGTAAGCTGGTCTACAGAAGCAACGTGAACGTGGACCAGAGAACGCAACTGAGCCGATAAAGATGTTGTAGTTAAACGAGCAAAGGTCTCGTGCATATTTGAGACCGTTCGCAACTGTTCTTTTGAGAATTTATCAGGACGCTTAAAGTCATAAATCTTTATTTTGCGCGCACTATTGACCGGCTTAAAATCATCAGCTTCAGAATCACCTGAACTGATAGCTGTAAGCAACTGGTCAATTTCGTCCTGTGACAGAACTTCGTTCATTAAACTTCCACCTTCATCTGTTTATAAGAACCTTTCTAAAAATTGCAATTTTTAGAGGTAATATTTTCTAATTTTGCTCAATTACATCTTTTTGCTGAAAAACAACATCGCGGATTCTCGAAGAACTAAGAATTTTATCATTAATTCCATTCTTAATTTCGTTCTCCAGAGCATCTTCATTATTTGTATTTCTTAATTCAGCAGCAGTTTTTCCGCTAAAATAACGGCGCAAAAAAGCCTTTAATTCAACAGTTCTCTGAGTAATTTCAGTTGATGTAATCTTATCATCCTTTTTATATGCCAAAGCTACGTCTACACGAACAGTAGCAGGAGGATCATCAGCTGTAGTTGTCTGGATAATTCCCAAAGATGTGTACCAGTCATAAATTTCACGCTGGCCAGAAACATATTCTTCAGATGTAGGGATTGCAGTTACCTGAGTACTGTTTTTACTTGTAATTTTTACAGTTACAACAACTACTACTACGATAACAATAATTGCGGCAAGTGCTATAATCACCCATTTTAACAAACCAGGCAGTAAACCGCCTAATCCACCTTTTTTCTCTGGGGCAGTTGAGCCACCATCGTCAAGGTTAATTTCATCATCGTCTGCCATTTCCCCTCCAGCAAATCAACAAAGTTAATAATAACATTAAAAATGTCCTTCGTCTAGGATTATTATATCCACACGTCTATTATATGCTCGACCTTCTGCCGTATCATTTGAAAATTTCGGCCTAGTATCCGCATATCCAGCAACGGAAAAATTATTTTCCTTTACTCCATAATCGGCAAGATAATGCAGAACATTAACAGCTCTTGTAGCAGAAAGTTCCCAGTTACTAGGAAAATTCGAATTTTCAGCAACTGGAGTGTTATCGGTGTGGCCTTCAATTCTAAAACGACGGCCTTTTAATTCATCAGATTTAAAGAAATCCGCAAGTCTCAAAAGAGACTCTCTAGTTTCATTTATATTTAAGTCAGCACTGCCTTCTTCAAAAAAATTATCAGAAAGCAGAGTGATGATTAAACCACGTTCATCACTTGTAATAGTAATTTTATTTGATTTTACGTCCGGTGCAAAAAGACTAACAGCCTTTTTCTTGGCAGTGCCCAGAGATTTTCCTTTTTCGAGGGAAGGTAAAGAGTTAATGTTATTACCCAAATCAGAAAGCTGACCAGCAGACAAAGACAAACCTCCAGATGTTGATTCAGTTTCAGACATCTGCAAACTCTGAGTAATAGTTGCCATCTGCGTAACGTCCACTTCGGAAGGATTGTACAACATTACGAAGAAGCACAACATGAGTGTAATCATGTCACCATAAGTTCCCTGCCATGAGCTTGATGGTTTTTCAGGTTCTTTAGCTTTTCTGCCCATTTTTTATTACCCTTTCCCGTTTATCAGTAAATTAGTCTTTCAATACATCAGCTTCGATAGCTTTTCTAGATACAGGATCAAGGTAAGTAAGAAGCTTTTGAGCCATAATACGAGGGTTTTCACCAGCCTGAATTGCAAGAACTCCCTCGATAATCATTTCTTTTGAACGCATTTCCTGAGCATTATGACTAATCAATTTTGTTGCAAAAGGAGCAATCAACCAGTTGGCCATCATAGAACCGTACAATGTTGTAATCAAGGCAACGGCCATGTTAGGACCAAGTGAAGATTTATCTTCCAAGTTGTTCAACATACCAATAAGTCCTACTACAGTACCCATCATACCAAAACCAGGAGCATAACCAGCCCAAGCGTTGATAAGCCCGATCCAGTCCATATGGCGGGCTTCAACCTGGTTCATTTCGTTTTCCATAATTGCACGAATAATATTTCCATCGGTACCATCGACTACAAGGCGAAGTCCCATTTTCATAAAAGGGTCTTCCAGGTCGTCAAGGCCGTCTTCCAAAGCAAGAATACCTTCTCGTCGAGCCTTTTCGGACAAAGTCTGCATGGTAATTACAATATTTTTTTCACCAAAATCAGGAACTTTAAAAGCACGCCCCATAACTTTAAGCATACCTAAAGCTTTTTTGAGCGGGGCTGCAATAAACATCGCAAAATAAGAACCACCGATTGTCATGGCAACAGACGGAACATCCCAAATTCCACCCAATGTACCACCAGAAGTAACTACCGAAATGATAATCATGGCAGCACCACCAATAATACCAATTATAGAAGCTATATCCATTACAAGACCTCTTGCCTGTCGATACCGATACTACGTCGGTATTCTATGATTTTTTTTATAATTTCTTCTGGGGAATTTCGGACAATGATTTTTCGCCCTGACAACATAGTTAATGTTAAATCAGGAGTAGTTTCCATACTTTCAATCATGTGCGGATTCACCCAATATTTTTTCCCATCTAACCGCAATACATCAATCATATGATTCAGATTTACTAATCCTATATATTTTAATATTTCTATTATAAACTTTTTTTTACATATTTCAATTATATTTTTTTATTCTCTATCCATTCTCTACTTAATCTCTTCTTTGCAAACTCCCAAAAAAGTCCAGTCATGCCACATTTTTTTACAAAAACGATAAATTTTCGTTATAGAACACAATATTTAAACCATTTTTTTGTTATTTGTTTATAATTTTTTCACAGAGGTAGTGAGGAAAAACTCTTATGACAACAAACGCAAATCCTTATATTTATGTTATTGAAGATGAAGAATCTATTTCAAAATTAATCTGCATGTACTTATCAAAATCTTCAATGGATTCCAAAGCTTTTTATAATGCGGAAGACGCACTTGAATCACTAAAAACTGACAAAATGCCAAATCTTATTGTACTAGATTTGAATTTACCTGGAATGAGCGGTTTTGACTTTTTACAGAAAATCCGGGGCGAATTCACTTCAAAAATGCCAGCTGTTATGATTTTATCAGCCAGAGATACTGATGAAGATATGATTCAGGGCTTGGGACTTGGAGCTGATGAATTTATCACAAAACCTTTTTCTCCAAGTGTTTTGGTAGCAAGAATTCAGGCAAATTTGAGACGCCAGACAAATGCAACAGCAAATGCCGAAGAGTCTATTCAATTTGATGATTACACTCTTTTGATTAATTCCTGTGTTCTGAAAAAAGGAACTACAAAAATCCCTCTTTCTGCAAAAGAATATGAAGTTTTGGAATTTTTGGTAAGACACGCCGGCGAAGTTCTTTCTCCAGATAAAATTTATCAGGCAGTGTGGAAGGTAAAATTTGGAGATGTGACAGCAGTTGCAGTTTATATTCAGAGATTGAGAAAGAAGATTGAAGAAAATCCTGCAAATTGCAAATACATCAAAACAGATTTCGGAAAAGGCTATATTTTTAATAAAGATACAGTCGTAACGCCATCTGTAAAAGCATAATTCAAGAACCGTCATTCCGAGTTTATCCCGGAATCCCAGCCTTACGTCATTCCGGACTTGTTCCGGAATCTCAAACTTACGTCATTCCGGACTTGTTCCGGAATCTCACTACAAAAGGAGATGCTGAAACAAGTTCAGCATGACGTACTGCTTTATTCTATTTTTTAGTGATTTTGTTTTTAAAGAATTCCTTGTATAATCTTCATATATGACAATCAAAAAACAATTTATAATTTTAGCCGCAATCATTGTTACTATTCCGATTTTGTGTTCGGCTTTTGTACTCATTCAGCACTATGTTCGTTCTTCTGAAAGATTTTTGATGGACGGTACTAAGCAAATCAAAAGGTTCGATTCCAAGGATATTTCTAAAAAAGATTTACACAGTCTTTTTGAAACTTTGCGAATTCTTCCGCCAGATGTAGAAGCCTGTGCTTTTACAAAAGACGAGAAAATTGTTTTTACTTCTATCCCGGAAATTCCAATTTCTAGTAATCCAGATACAAAAAAAATTTGGGAATATATTGGACAGTCATCTGATCGATTTTTTTACCAGTTTACGACCATAGATTTAGACCAGGAAGAAGTTGTCCTCGTCACTAGGATCAGAAGAAACAAGGATATGGGAAAAAAGCCTGTTGATGTCATATCAGTCTTAATCATTTTCCTATTTGTGATTGTGACAATTTGCGTATTTTTTATAATCGCTATATCAAAAACCATTTTTAATTCAATCGTAAAAATTGAAAATACCACGGATAAACTTGCAAACGGAAATTTGCAGGAAAAAGTTCCCATTCCAGAAAGTAAATTCAGCAAAAACGAAATCACTTCGACCTTAAATAGCCTGGAAAAAATGAGACTAGCCCTCCTGGAAGAGCAAAATCGTAAAAATAAATTTTTTATGGGAATCAGTCATGATTTAAGAACTCCGGTTTCTATCATAAAAGGCTACACAGAAGCTATTTCTGACGGCGTTATCACAAAAAAAGAGGATTTAAGAGAAACGATCAGCCTTATTCAAAACAAAGCAAACCAACTTGAAGATATGATAAACACTCTGATTAATTTTATGAAGATGAATTCAAGTCAAATCAGGCAAAAACTGCTTCCCCACTCTATCACAGAAATTATCAGAAATTTTGCAAAGGACGCTGCTCTTACCGCCCCTGTTTTCAAAAGAACTGTTAATACTGATATTGATTTACCGGAAAATATAGAAGTTCCGCTTGATTGCCAGCTTGTACAAAGGGCTTTTGAAAATCTTTTTAGCAACGCCCTCCGCTACACAAATGATGGTGACAAAATCGACATAACTTCTTTTTATGATGATAAGAATATCTACCTTGAAATCAAAGATTCTGGAATTGGTATAGAACAAAAAGATTTGAAATATATTTTTGATATGTTTTACCGGGGAACGAATTCCCGCCAAGAAGAAGGAATGGGAATTGGGCTTTCTGTCGTAAAAAATATCATTGACACCCACGGCTGGAAAATTGACGTAAAATCAAAAAAAGGAGTGGGTACGGCTTTTAAAATCACGATTCCATACGCCGACCAGGAAAAAGACAGTCAAACTGATAATTCGGAAGAAAAGGAAACTTCTAAAAAAACTAGCG
>CAZGDL010000014.1:18378-24261 GCA_964525075.1 uncultured Treponema sp. | reverse complement strand
AAAACGTCGCGTTTTCAGAGTTGCCTCTAAAAATTGCAATTTTTAGAGGCTCCCTCAATAACATCAGACAGCCTCAGCAAATCTTCGATGGAAAGAACTTCTGCCCTTTTCATAATATCAATTTCCGCCTTGTTCAAACACTCCACCGCCAGGTCGTTGTTTTTAAGGAAGATTGACAGATTGTTGCGGACAGTTTTCCTCCTCGACGAAAATAAGGCCCTCTGGACTTTTACAAACAGTCCGGGGTTTTTACAGCCTGGAAAATTTTCCTTTTTGGTCAAAATGACTGCTCTGGAATCAACATTTGGTTTTGGCCAGAAATTGCCGCCGGTTAAATCCATGAGTGGCTTTACATCATAAGCCCACTGGCACAAAACCGAAAATGATGAATAATCTTCCGTGCCAGGTTTTGCAGCCATTCTCTGGGCAACTTCTTTTTGAACCGTAAAAATACATTTTTCAAAGCGGACATTATTTTCGATTGTGTCTGCTATGATTGTAGCTGCAATATTGTAAGGAAGATTTCCAAAAAATCTGTCTGGTAATTCAGAATTTTTAAGTTGATTTTTCCATGTCTTAAGAACATCTCCCTCAACAATCCTAAATTTTCCTTTTTTAGCATAATCATCAAAATACTGGGAAATCAGGCTGGCAAATCCCCTGTCAATTTCAAAAACTGTCAGGTCTGCCCCCCTTTCCAGGATTTCCGACGTCATAGAACCAAGTCCCGGTCCTACTTCCCAAACTTTTGATTTTTCATTTATGTCCAGGGCGTCAATCAGACGACTTCTTGCATCTCCATTAATCAAAAAATTCTGTCCGAATTTTTTCTGCATGGAAAATCCGTTTACTTCAAGAACTTGTTTTAATTCAGCCGGGGAATTGTAATCAGGATGTTTCAATTATGACTCCAAATTTTTCTAAATCTCAATTTTTGGCACTTTTGAAAAAATAATCACCAAATATTTTATGATAGTATACTGTAAATTGATAAAAAATCCACTAGGGGCTTGCAATATTGGAAAAATCAAAGAAATTATGATAAAAGCAAGCCCGCTGTAGATAAAAATGGTGACAAAAGGCGAAATTACAGAAGTTGCGATTATCCCAATCGGACAAAATGTTCCAAAAACTTTGAGCGAAACTGGGGCGGTAAGAATTTGGGCCCCACAGGAAGCTGATAAAGAATTGGAGAGAAAATTCGGCGTAATTTTTGATAAAATAAATCTGAAAAAGTTTGATGTAAGTAAAATCCCGGCCAAGGCACCGTAAGACATTATAAATCCGATATTTTGTATATCTGCTGGCGAAATTATGCTCTGGACCAAAAATGAAAAACATAAAATCAAAATAAAATCCGGCTTGGAAGTTCCGTTCATGGCGGTTAATAAAGAAAGTCCTGCACAGATAAAAGCCCTCAAAAGTGACGGGGAAAGACCTGCGAACCAAACGAATAATACCAGGGCTATAATTCTGATGATGTAGGTTAATTTTTTGTGGCCAGCTAAACTGCCAATAAACATTGCAATCGAAGAAAACATAGATAAGTGCATACCCGACAAGGCCAAAATATGGGATAATCCTGCGTTTGTAAAAGCTTGTGATGTTTCTGCTGCTGTGTATTCCCTGGCCCCCGAAAGTAAAGCCAGTAAAAGGCCGCCAGCTTCGCCCCAGGCGTACATTAATCTTTTAAAATGCAGCCTGCACAGGGCCCTAAAATAATCAATTTTTCCAAACAAATTTTTGGGCCAGAAAAAATAATCACAGGAAGTAATGTAAAATCCGTCTCTAAAAAATTCCCCTTCAAAATTGTAAATTCCCCCGGCCTCGTACAAAAAAGCCCCTTTTTTTATGGCCTGGGAAAATAATTTGCCCGGAAAATAGGATTCAATCATTTCGGTGGGAATGTAAATTGTAGTTCTGCCCCAGGCTGATGATTTTTTTACCTCGGAAGACCCGCAGTTTTCTACTTGCAGCACGGACTTGTAATATTTGCCATTACTGCATTTTGTCGGGGTGGAATAAATGCTTCCGTAAATTCTTGTGACTTTTTCCTTTGGAATTAAAGCCGAAAAAGGATGCCGGTCTGGAATTTTTACGATTCCAGAATAAAAAATGATAACACAAAGTAAAACTGAAATAAAAAATGGTTTGTTTAAATATTTTATTGCCATCTTAGTCCTGACAGTGCCTCTCTGGCAGCTGAAAGGACAGATTCTTCGTAAGGCAGATAAGTTACAGCCAGTAAAGAATCGAAAGCCGCTTTGTCACCAATGGCACCTAAAGTTTTAATAACAGAAAGAAGGACCTGGCTTGAAACCAGGTTCCCCTCTTCCATCTGATTATTAAGATCTTCAAGGTAGGCCGTCAGTGGTGTGACAGCGTCAAGCGGTGTTATAGAACTCAAGGACTCAATTACACTTGTAAATTGTTCTTCAGTCATAACGGATGATTTGTATAAATCTTTTGAAATCTGAAAATAAGAAAGAAGCACAGCCGAAGCTCTTGTCCATTTATTTTCAGCCAAAGTTTTTACAGCAAGCATCTGGAACTCTATATCCTCTTTGGAAACCGTTGAAGAATCTCCTATTAATAATATAGAGCGATTTAACACATTTTCGGAAATGATACACAAATTATTTTTAGAAATTTTTGAAGATTTTGTTAATAAATTGTAAATTAGCCTTAATTGGTCAAAATTTGCTTCTTTTATGAAGGCAAAAACCTCGTTCAGGGCATCTGGCACCAGGGCGATTAAAGTATTTTCAATCTCTGCTGTATATTTTGGATATTTGTTGTAAACGTAAAAATAATAAAGAATGATAAAAGTTTCGGTGTTTCCAATTTTTTCCAAAGATGAAAAAGTTGTTTTTACAAGGCTGGAATCAATTGTGTCCAAATCTTCATTTTTGATTTTTGTGTTGATAGAGGTGATTATTTCGTCCAAAGACAAAATATCTTTCAGGCTTACAACTTTATTTAACAGGGCAATTTCTACCGTGCTAGAATCATTAAATTCAGAATAAATTTGATTTAATTGGGATGATAAGGCCTTTTTCTGGTCGTCATCAGCATTTTTTGCATAATCATTAGAAATAGTCAAAATGGCAGCCACAAGGAGGGTGTCCAATTCCCTGTCATTGCCCAAAATTTCCTTGTTCTCCAGGGAAAATTCTATTGCCATGTTTGTAAGTGCTTTTGCTTCGTCACCACTCGCATTTTTTACAGCCGTGGTTTTATCAGAAATATTACCTTTTAAAAAATTTATTGTATTTGAATTGTCCTGGGCAAATAAATTGCTTCCCATAAAAATTGAAATTAAAAACAAAACAAAAATGCTCTTTTTTAGCATAAAATACCTCGTTACTCGTCTTCAAAAATATTTTCTTCAAGAGTAGGAATATCTTCCTCCAGGTCGCTGTCCTGGGCTTGCAAATCTCCATTTTCCTGCAAGTCATCAGAAAAATCCCCTGACGTTGCCGGGCTTTCATTTTCGCCCATATTTTCACTATTATTCTCGGCTTCAGAAGTCTTTTTATCATCATCAAGAGAAAAATCTGTCTCATTTTCATCATTTTCTGTCTGTTCCAGAGCTTCAAGAACTTCTTTTTCGCTTTCTGGCAACATATTATACACAAAAGCAAGAATTTCGTTTCTCATTAGAGGATCTATTTTTGTACATTCAAAATGCAGAAGGGATTGATTTTCACTTTCATTAAACTCAACAGTTTTTATAGTTCCCAGCATAATAATCAGCTTGTTTTTGATAGAAAACTGGAGTTTGATTTTTACATTTGCAGCACCTTTTCCGCCAATCCTTATTAAAGCCCCGGATTCAGAAATATCTTCCAGAAGGCAGCGGTAACCGTCCTTTGTTTCTATCGTAGTGTTGTCATCAGAATGTTCTCCTTTTACAAAAAAGAGATTTCCGTAAATCTGGCATTTTGCCCTAACCGATTTACGTTTCTGGGTTCTCACAAGATTTGCCGAATGTTTTAAAAACAGGGCCGATTTTCCAAGAAAAAGTCCGTGCTGGGTGACGGTTGTATCAAAAACGTAGCGGGCATCACCTTTTCGCCAAAGATAAACGCTGACAACCTTGCCAACCCATTCTTCGCCGGGCACAATAATCATATTTTTTTGTTTTGGAACATTGATTACAAGTTGATTAGCATTACTTACAATTTCGGAAACAAAAACGCCTTTTCCTGGCAAAATAATTCGCAGTGTCTGCCCTTTTTCCAGGTATTGGGTAGAAGTCAGGCCTTTTTTATCATCAGTTTCGTTTTGGATTTTTGTCCTGTAATTATAAAGTTTACTCAAAAGCAACTGAGTTTTTGGGGAATTTTCAGTCCCTTCTGCTGCTGCCTGGTTTGTAATTTGCGACATACACTTTGTAAGTGAAGGAAGGGAATAAAATAAAGATGTAGGTTGATCCAATTCGCAAATTTGGGCAACATTCCACAGTAAATTAATGTCTGGAATGGAAAATCCTGCATCAAGACCGTTAATAAAAAACTGAATTTTGAATTTAAATACAGAATACAGACTTGCGAGACCGAGAAGAGCGACTATTATAATTACTATAGCTATAAGTGTGTACAAAATTCCCTCATTTTTAATATAATATTGTAGCATACTTATTATGAAAAAACATTCTAATTTTTTTGAAATCCTTATATTTTTTATAGTGTTTCTCTTTTTTATTTTGCCCCCATTTTTTGTGACAAATTCTAGTGAGGCTGCCCTTTTTTCCACCTGGCAATTTCCCTTTCAGCAGATGATTATGGCGGCTTTTGCCCTCACCCTTTATTTAATTTTTTATGAAAAACAAAAAAAATCCCTGCCTTTTTTTCCAGTTATGATGACTTTGGCCCTACTTTTTACATCTGCCCTTTTTATAAAGTTTTTTTCTCTGATTTTGATTTCCAAAAATCCTTCCCAGATTAATCAGACTAGCCAGGCTAATATGCAGGTTATTTTGCCTGAGAATTTTATTTCCTGGCTTTTTTGTATTTTGAATTTCTTTTTTGCGGCCCTTTACGAAGAAATTCTCTATCGTTTTTATTTTGTCGATAAACTTTATGATTTGCTATCAGAAAAAATTGGCTGGAAATTTTTGCCCCTGATTTGTGAAATTGCTGGCTGTGGGGCTTTTGCCTTTGCTCATTTTTACCTGGGAATTTTTTCGGTGATAAATGCGATTTTTGGCCATGTAATTTTGCGTCTTTGTTATAAAAAATCCGGGAATATTTGGGCTGGTGTTACGGCCCATTTTATTTACAACGTGATTTCCTTGATTTTATTGTAAGTCCAGCTGCTGATTTTTGAATAATAGGTTGCTTGGGATTTGTCTGGCCTGGTGTAAATTGTCCTGACTGTGAATTCTGTATCTGATTGAGTTTTAAAAATATCAAGTTGGATAGAAGATTTGTTTCCAAGTTGGATTACCAGGGAAAAATCTGGATTTGATGGCGATTTTTGGGCTGAACTTTCCACTGTCTGGGTATTTCCCCCAAGGGGCTGGCTTATGGCCTGGCCGGCTTCCCCTTGGTTTTCCTGGGATTTTTCAGTCGGCAGTCCTCCGTGCCTCAGTTCCAGCAATTTTGCCTTATCAGAAATATTTTGATTTTGAATATCAGAGTCTTTGATTGTGCCTAAAACCTGCTGGGAAATGATATATGGCTCAGACCAGTTTTGTACAGAAGTGGTCAAAAAAGAGTCAAAATCGCTATTTATTTCGTAAACTGTGGCTTTTGAGTCTGTCATCAGATAGCGGCCGGTAAGCGAAAAATCCTGGTTGCCAAAACTAAGTTCGTGGAAATTTTCATTTTTATCATCATCATAATAATAACGGATATGAAAAGTTGACTGGTCTGTAAG
>CAZGDL010000014.1:0-18278 GCA_964525075.1 uncultured Treponema sp. | reverse complement strand
TGATAAATTTCGATTTTTGATATGGCGGTCTGATATTTTGGATTTACAAGGGCAGTTTTTATAGTTTCCCTTTTATCATTTTTGCAGGTTTTAACAAACGAAAGGGCAAATAAAATGGCCAAAATCAAGTCTGCAATGTAAAAATAGAGGATTTTTTTTGATAGAATTTTTTTGGACAGGATTTTACTTTTTTTTGCTGACATTAAAAATTATCCCTCCTGCAATTATTAAAAGCGGAATTATGATAAAAAGGCTCAGAATTGTAATCAGTCTGAGTTTTGCAAATTGAGCCAGGTCTGTCACTTTGTACAAAGAAGTATCTCTTGAAGCCCGGCTGTTTAATTCTGCCAGGTCATTTTCGCCATTAAGTTTTAGTAAAGATGTGGTCAAAAACTCAAAATTGCGGTAATCACCATAATCTCCACCGATATAACCTGTCATAAGTGAATTTACAAAATACTGGTCTGGAACAACTATGATGTGGGATTCCTGGCAGGATGCAAGATTGTAAAGTCCAATTAGCGGACCGGTAATTTCTGCTGCCAAAATCTGGGTGGATTTTTCCAGGTTAGAAGTATTTGCCGTATCCAGGACAAAAGGATTTGTTTCTATCAGTTTATCTGGGGAATTTTTATCAATTTCGTAAGAATAACTCATTGGTGAAGAATATAAATAAGGACTTGCGTTTTTGGTCAATTCAAGAGGTGTCGGCCAAAAAAGTGTGACGCCGGTTTTTGTATTTGTCTGCTGTAAAATATTTATCCAGAGGGGATAATTTATAAGCTGGGTCTGGCTCTGATCTTCGCTGTACATTGTAATTCTTGCATTTGAAATATCGCCTGCAATTTTTGGCAAAAATCCTACCCCCCAGTTCTCAAGCATTTCCACTAAATTTGTCCGCGAATTTTGGGTAATATACCAATTATCAGAAATATTTGCAGAATAAGGGCTGAGGGCAAAAAATCCATTTCCCTTATTTGAAAGAAGATAATTTTCAATCGCAATGGCGGCTTCAATATTAATCTGGCTATCCCCAATCACAAGAAGTGGCCCCTGACTTGCAGAAATCTTATTTGCAAAATCTTTATCTTCCGGATTAAGAGGATTACAGATAAAGCCCTGAGAATTTAGCCATGGAACTAAATACGAATAATCCTGGTCCAGAGAAAGTCCATTTCCAAGGATAATATTCACATTTCGACTTTGGCCAGTTATCAGATGTCTAAGCCTGCCGTCCAAATCATATTCCAAAGTATTTGCCGTCATGGTAAAAGGAATTGTTTCCGCATTTCCCTGATATTCTATGACAATTGCCGAATAAACATTTACGTATTCTGTAGAAGTATTTGTTGCAATCCTCATTTGTTGAGATTGAATATCATAATTTTGCAACAGAGTTTTCACAGAAGAATCTTTATCAGGATCTTTGATTAAAAGGCTGATTTTTTTGTTTTGGCTTGCATATTCCGAAAGAAAATCACTTACATCCCGAATTTGAGGATAAAGTTTTGAAAGACCTGATGACCGATAATAAGTAATTTTTACAGTCTGATTTTGGTCCAAAGTTTTTAAAAGATTTTTTGTATATGCTGATAGCGAATATGTCTTGTTCTGAGAAAAATCTAGCCTTGTGTAATAACGATTTGAATTCAACATAATCAAAATAGCAAAAAGAATTTTTGCAAAAAAAGCTAAAGCTTTAGGTTTTCGAAACTTTTGTCCGGCTTTTTTTTCGGCGGTAAAATCTGCAAGAAAAATAAAAAGCAAAGTTGAGCCACAAAGCCAGCAAATATCGCGGGTGTCCAAAATCCCCTTACCGGCTGCATCAAAATGCCAGGCAAAACTTAGTTCTTTGCACAAGCTTACTAAAAATGCAGGCAGATTTACGTAAAGGGCAAAGAGGTGGGCGGAATTGAAAATGGCCAGAACTAGGGCCGAAATCACAAAGGCCAAAATCCGGTTATTAATCAGTTTTTCTATAAAAGTACAGACAGAAATTACCGCTGCCCCATAAAATAAAAGGCAGATAAATGATGTAAAAAGCTGGCCGGGGTCAATTGACCCGTAAAGGTTTACAAAAAGTGTTGCGGGCACTTGCAAAATGCAGAGAATTGCAAAAAGGACAAAGCGAGTCAAAAATGTCAGAGTGATTTTTTCTAGCTTGGACAGGGGGATAAAATCATCATAAATCGAAAAAGAATGTTTGTAGCAAAGGGCTGGCAGGGCAATTATGCTGATGTAAGGAATTGCCGAAAAAAACAAAAGCAGGTCGCTGTTTCCATTTCCTGTAAAAAACTGCTGGCGAATATAATAATTTCCGGCAAGAAAAAGGGTAAAAATTACCGCAATAACGTAAAAAGCCGGTCCTTTTAGATTGTTGAGAAGATTGTATTTAAAAAAAGCTTTTTTGATATTTTGGTGATTTTGCATTATTCATCGCTCGTTGACGTTAATTTGATAAAAGCCTCTTCCAGACTTTTTACTTTACTTTGTTTTATGATTTCTTCTTCACTGCCCTGGGCTACAATCTGTCCTTCGTTCAAAATATAAAGATTAGAGCAAAGGGAATAAATTTCCTGCAAAATATGGGTAGACATCAAAATTGCCTTGGTTTTGGAAAGTTCCTGAATGAGATTTCGCATCTGAATGATTTGGGCGGGATCTAGTCCGCTAACTGGCTCGTCTAAAATTAGGTTTGGCGGGTCGTAAATCAGGGCCTGGGCAAAAGAAACCCTCTGTTTTTGTCCTTTTGACAAGGTTTTGATTTTTTTTTGAAGAAATTTTTCCAGGGAACACTGTTTTGTTACTTTTTCCAGGGCTTTTCCGGCCAGGGCTTGGGAAAGTCCGTGGCAGGCGGCTGCATAATTTAGAAATGCAGAAACTGGCATTTCTGGGGGAAGGGCCGGGACTTCTGGGACATAACCGACTAAATTCATGGCGTTTTCAGGATTATTTGCAAGGAGTAGCCTTTCCTCGGCGTATGCTGGCATATTTTCTTTAGTCTGACTCCCCCCCTCGGCGTCCGATTGTTTTTCCCTTGTCAAAATAATTTTTCCGCTGGTCGGATAATGAAATCCGCAAATAGCTTTCATTATCGTTGTTTTGCCAGAACCATTTGGCCCAATAAGGCCGGTAACAGTCCCTTTTTGCACTTTCAGAGAAATATTCTTGACAGAAAAATCATCTTTTTTAGATGAATAAGATTTTGAAAAAGCTTCCAGTTCAATCATTTTTAATCAACATAAGGAATTTCTATGTGCATACGGTCTTTTGAAAGTTCAGCTTTTGGCCAGACAGACTGGGCTTCTTCCAAAAGAATCTGCAATTCCTTATCAGTGTAGCGCGGGCTGTAATGAATCAGAACCATCCGCTTGACATTAGCTTCTTTTGCAATAGTTGCTGCCTGTTTTGCGGTCATGTGTTTTTTTTCTTTGGCCTGATCAATTAGAGCATCTTCAAACATTCCTTCACACACCAGAAAGTCTGAACCACGCACTTCATCAATAATAGAAGGTTTGAAAAGCGTATCGGTTACAAAAGAAAATTTTCTTCCGCTTCTTTTTTCTCCCAAAACCTGTTCCGGTTTGACAATTTCGCCATCAGTATTTTGAACTTCAAATCCATTTTGCAGTTGAGACCAGAGAGGCCCCACCGGAACCTTGAGTTCGCGAGCTTTCTGGGGATTAAATTCACCAGGTCGATCCATTTCTTCGAGAGTATAGCCAACACAAGTTTTTGTATGTTCCAGAGGAAAAGCCCTGACATAAAAATCTGGCCCGGAATGAACAATACAAGGGGCTGTAATTTCTTTTACAACAATAGGATAATTTATGTACATATCCAAAACCCGGCGGCTTGTTTCAATATATTCTTTGATTTTTGGAGGACCGTAAATGTACAAAGGCTCGGTTCTATCAACCTGGGCAGACAGCATCAAAAGCCCTGGAAGGCCGGTGATGTGGTCAGCATGGGTATGAGAAATAAAAATTGCCGAGATTTTTTTCCATTTGAGATTTAGTCTACGTAAGCTTACTTGAGTACCTTCTCCACCGTCAAATAAAAACAAATCTCCATCACGACGAAGTAAAACAGAAGTAAGGTGACGATAAGGCAGTGGCATCATTCCGCCACAACCAAGGATAAAAGCTTCCATATTCATAGTGAGTTGAATATAACAGAAAAATGGGGATTTAGTAAGGGGGTGGAAACATTCCGGACATTACCCCTACTCACTCTCCCCCAACTTTTCACTCACCTTCCTAATATAAATATTATAAAAAATCAGATTTGCGATAAAAGTCAAAAGCCAGCTGATTGGGTAAGAAATAAAAATTGTTGCCGGCTGGTGGAAGGCTGGAATCTGAAAAATCGTAAAAAGCCAGATAATGCGGAAAATGCAGGCTCCGACTAAGCATGAAATTACAGGCATTAAAGAATGTCCAATTCCACGAATAGCGTTTGCCATTCCGTCCATCATACCGCACAAATAATAGGTCGTGAAAATTATCCAGCAGCGGGTCATTCCTGCGTCTATGACTGCCGGATTTTTTGTGTAGATTGATAAAAGTTGTCGGCCAAAAACAAGGAAAATTGCACTCAGAGCCGCCCCAATCACGATGATAGAAAATTGTGACCGCCAGACAACTTTACGAATTCTGTCAATTTTTCTAGCCCCAAGATTTTGCGAGCAGAATGTCAAAGCCCCCTGGGAAAATCCGTTCATGGAAATATAGATAAAGCCTTCCAGGTTGCAGGCTGCGGAGTTACCGGCAATCAGAATTGCCCCAAAAGAATTTACCGAGGACTGAATTATGATGTTTGAAAAAGAAAACATAACGCCCTGGAAGCCGGCTGGGAGTCCAATTTTTACGATTTTTGCAAAAACTGTCATGTTGATTTTTAAGCCCTTGAATTCCAGCTTAAAATCATCTTTTTCCCTTAAAAGAATGATGATGACAAGGATGGCGGAAATTGTCTGAGAAATTACTGTCGCAATGGCAACTCCGGCAACGTCCATATTAAAGCAGATTACAAAAATCAGATTGAGAATTACGTTGATTACTCCGGCAAGTAAAAGAATGTACAAAGGTCTTTTTGTGTCGCCTTTTGCCCTCAAAAGTGAAGATCCAAAATTGTAAACTAGGGTTGACGTAATACCTGCAAAGTAGATTTTTAGATAGATTGTTGCAAGATTTAAAACTTCTTCCGGGGCTTGCATTAAAATCAAAATATATTTAGAAAAAACTACCCCGATTACGGTCAAAATAATTCCGCTGTAAAAAGAAATCAAAATGGAAGTTCGGACTGTTTCTTTTAATTCCTTGTTTTTGCCAGCTCCAAAATAATTGGCGGCAAGAACATTAGACCCAATCGAAAGGCCTTGAAAAAGATTTATGAGCAGGTTGATTAAAGAACCTGTAGAACCGACAGCAGCCAGGGAATTATCGCCGGCAAATCTTCCTACAACTACAACATCTGCGGCGTTAAAAAGTAGTTGTAAAACACTTGAAAAAATCAGGGGAATTGAAAACTGAAGCAATTTTCCCAAAATTGGGCCTTCAGTCATGTTAATTTGATTATTTTTGTTCATTAGATTGTGTCCATCATATCCTTAAAAAAATGATTTTCGATTCTTGCGGTATTCAAGAATTCTCCGACCGAAGAATAGCGTTTGCCTTCGTAAAGCTGACCAAAAACTAAAATTGTCTGCCCTTTTTCGTCTTTATCATAAGTCATATTGTAAGTTTTTCCATGATAAGAGAATTCAAAGGGCTTTTTTGTTTCAATCAGATATAAAAAATCTTCTTTAGTCATTCTGATATATTATTGAAATAAAGGATAATTGGCAAATAGGTGAAAAATCCGAAGGTAGGATTTGTTTTGTGATGTGAAAATCCCCTGTTGGTGGAAAAATGGCCCTGGGCGGTGCGAAATTACCTTGCGGTGGCAAAATGGCTCTGCCGGTGGCAAAATGCCCTGCCGATGGGAAAATCCCCAGAGTGGGAAAATCCCCCATTCTATGCTATAATCTTCCTTATGACAAAGATTGATGAAGTTTCTAAAAAAGTAAAAAATTCTGTTGGCCAGGTTTTTAAAGGAAATCCTGACACCCTGGATATGATTCTTGCCGCAATTTTTGCGGGCGGTCACATTCTTTTGGAAGATTTGCCTGGAACTGGAAAGACTGTTCTTGCAAAAGCTCTGGCAAAATCTTTCGACCTTCCATTTTCCCGCATCCAGTGTACTCCGGATTTAATGCCTTCCGACGTGACTGGTTCTTCTGTTTGGCTTCCATCTTCCCAGCAATTTGAATTTCGCCCGGGGCCGGTTATGTCGTCCCTTGTCCTTGTTGATGAATTGAACCGAGCTACCCCACGAACTCAATCCGCACTTTTGGAATGTATGGCCGAAAATCAGGTGACTGTTGACGGGGTAAAACACAGCCTGGAAAAGCCATTTTTTGTAATTGCGACCGAAAATCCTGTCGAATCTGAAGGAACTTTCCCACTGCCAGAAGCTCAAAAAGACCGTTTTATGATTTGTCTTTCTTTGGGCTATCCTAGCCAGGATGATGAAGCCGAAATCATCACTGCTCAGAGAAGTCTTTCCCATCCTCTTGAAAAAGTCCAGCCAGTCACAAACAAAGAAGAAATTTTGGAATGTATGGAAGAAGCTTCTCAAATTCACGTTGACCAGGCGGTTTTGACCTATCTGATTAGCCTTGCAACTGCCACCCGTGGAGATTATAGACTTGCGGCTGGAGTTTCTCCGCGAGCTTCCATCGCTTTGTACAAGGCCAGCCAGGCTTATGCGGCGGTAAATGGCAGGTCTTTTGTTACTCCAGAAGATATAAAACATTTAGCCTTGCCGGTTTTTAGAAAGAGGATAATTTTGAATAATGATTCTCTTTTGAAAGGTTATTCTTCGGAAAATATCATAGAAGAATTGATAGAGCAGCTTCCTTTGCCGAGTTTTAAAGCTCATCAGTAAAAATGATAAAAGCTGCCCCTTACCTGTATCTTTCTGCAATTTTAAGTATTCTCCTAATTTTGATTCTGCCCTTTTGGCTGGTTCAGACTATTTGTTTTGGCCTACTTTTTATAGAACTGACTGCATATTTGTATGTAAAAAATCTGCAAACGAAAATAAAAGTTGAAAGGAAGATTTCGCAGTTGAAGGTGAATTGCCGGGAACAAATTTTCATCACTTTTACAATCAAAAATTTTTCTCGACTGCCAGTTTTTCTTTGTTATTATTTTGACCAGGCTCCTTATTTTTATATTTATAATGATAAAAATCAGGACATAATTTCCCTACGTCCCAAAGAAATCCGCCAGATTTCCTACAAAGTTTCTGCCCAAAATCGTGGGCTTTATCATATTGGCCCTGTAAAAATCAGAACTTCCGACCCTCTGGGGCTTTTTTTGCTGGAAAACGAAATCCCTGCCCCCCTGGAAATTACCGTTCGTCCTGCAAGAATAAAATTACAGACCCAACTTTTTCCAGGAATTCCCCAGGGCTGCCTGAAAATCAAAAATCCCGTCTATGAAGATATAACTATGAGACGGTCTATCCGCGAATATCAATATGGCGATGAACAAAAGCGGATTAACTGGCGGGCAAGTGCAAAATATCAAAAACTTTTTACAAATCAGTTTGAAGATTCTTATGATGTGCCGGTTTTTGTCTTTTTGAATCTTGCAAAAGATGATTACGAACTCCATACTTGGTCTTATCACACCGAAAAAGCCATAGAAATTGCAGGGAATATTGTCGAAAAAACAAGGGAAAAAAAACAGCGGTGTGGATTTGCATCTTATGCTTCCGATTTTCCCTATCTTGCCCCAAATCATAATCAGGCTGATTATATTTTGGACCTTTTGGCAGTGATAAAGCCTGAGGAAGGAAAATTGGATTACGATGTCGAAAAAAAATATAGAAATCAGCTGCCGGCTGGGACTTTAATTTACATTGTTGGGCCAGAAGTTGTAGAAAAATATTTTGCAAAAGTTGAAGCCAACAAAGAAGACATAAATACTACAAATTTGGGAGTTTTAAAAACTGATGAAAGAAGATAGAACAAAACTCCTTGAGCGGATTTTAGTTTTTGCCACAATCACCTCTTTTATTCTGGCCCTGCTGGTAATTTTACAGTCGATTATTGCAGCAAATTCCAAGGCGGAAGAAAATTATATTGATTTTTTTTGCATGGCCCTAACCTTTTTTTCCGGGATTTTTTATGTGATTGTCTTACAGATTTTTGTTAACGAAAAAACTAAATCCCGAGTTCACATTGTTTTTTTGTTTTTTTACCTGGTTTTTGAACTTTTTTTGAGTTTTATTTTTGGATTTTACAACGCTCCCTATGTTTTAATTCCCACAACAATTGTCCATTATGTTTTGGAAGCCAGTTTGAACGAAATTTTTGTTTTTCATGATTTTTTTCTTTACAAAAATGACCAGCGTAAAGGAAAAGAACTGGTTGAATATCTTTTTCACAATAATTTTGCTGCTAGTGAATTTGCCTCCAAACGCAAGGCCTTTCAGGGCTATCTTTTTGCAATCGGATTTTTGATGACAGGCATGGTTGCGGCCGCATTTATTTTTGGAAATGGGGTGACTTTGCTTCTAGTCATCTTAATTGTAATTTTTTATTTTTGTCTTTTTGTTAGTTTTTGGCTTTTGGGATTTTTTAATTCAGAATCTTATTACGCATTTTTGGGATTTAATGATATTTCCCAGAATAATGCAAAAATTTTTAAAACGGGCCTTTTGATTTTTTCCCTATCCTTGTTATTCGCATTTTGTTTTTCTTCAAATAAGTGTCTGATTGATATTTCTAAGTTTGCTCAAAAAATTGAAAGTCAAACTTACACCCCGCCGGCCAATGAAGAGCCGCCGCACATAGAAAATTATGATTTAGATTTTGGCGATGGTGGGGATTTTGGAGAGTTGAAGGAAGCAAAAGAGCCAAGTCCTGTTTTTGAAATTATTTTTAAGATTTTAAAGATTGCCTTAATTTCTGCCGCAATTATTTTTATCCTCTTTTATCTGATTAGTCCCTTTTTTTCTGATAATTGGAAAAAATACTGGCAGGAAAGAAAATTTGTAAAATTCTTGCATAAAATTTTTAAGGATTTAAAAGAACTTTTTGCCCTTCTGTTTTTTTCAAAAAATGCTGATGATGATAATTATGCCAAAGTTCAATCCAAAACTTTTAAACAAGCAATAAATGATTTTCTCAGGCGTTCAAAAAAATCAAAAGAAAAGAAAAACGAAATTGACAGGCTTACAAGGCATTTTATGCTTTTGATTGATTGGGGAAGCCGGCGGGAAATCAAATATACAAAAAATCTTGCCCCTGCCGAATACACAGAAAAAATTAAAAAATACCTGCAGGAAAATCCTTTGCAAGAATCAGAACTATCACCTTGTGAAACTTGTGACCTTATCGGAAAACTTTTTGAAAAAGCCCTTTATGACAAGGAACTTTTGACAAAAGACCTGGAAAATTCTTTTTTCCGGGCAATTAATGACATCATAAAAAATAAAGGTCGGTAATAAAAGGTAATAAAAGGTAACAAAAAATGAAAATTCTTTTTTACAGCACAAATTCCAATCATTTTGATAGAGAAACTTACAAAATAAACGTTCTCCCCACCAACGAAAGTTTTTTCCAGGAATTTATAAAAAATCATCCTCAGCACGAATTTATCTGCATTTCTCAAGAACCAGCCACTTTTATGCCCGAAAAATCGACAATTTTGCTGCAAAACAATCTCACCGCCCTGGAATTTGCCCAGAAAATCATAGACCTCAAGCCTGATTTAGCCATGTCTATGACTTATTGGGTGACACCTTATGACTGGCTTCCTATAAATGACGCCCTGGTGGCAGAAGAATTGGAAAGAAACGGGATAAAAACAATCTGTCACAGCCTTCAAACTGCCCTGACCTCTTTTGATAAATGGAAAACTTATCAAAAATTGCAAGAAGCAGGATTTTCCCAGGCAAAATCCATTTTTGTAGACCATGATTTGTATTTTTGTGCTGGAAGTCACAAAGAAGTTGTAAATAATGTCTACAAGGCCAGCCTCAGAAGCCAGCTCGAAAATCTAAAACTCCCCCTGATTATAAAAGATACTTGTGGGCTTTCTTCTTACGGAATGACGGTTGTTCACACCTATGGCGAAGCAATCTGCTATCTGAATTCAAAAAGAAACAATTCAAACCGCCTGGTTCAGGAATATCTTGACGGCGACCAGCTGGGCCTGGAAATTTATGGAAGACCTGGAAATTACAAGATTTTGCCTCCCCTGCGTTTTAGCTTAAATCAATATGGCATAACAAGTCCTAAGCAGAGCGCAAAATGTGGGCCGGAACTTTTGACCGAGGAATTAAAATCTCAAATGCTAAGGCTTGCGGAGCTTTTGGAACTGAAAGGGGCTGCCCAGGTGGATTTTATTTACAAGGATAAAAAATATTACATCATCGAAATAAATCCACGGCTCAGCGGAATGACTTTTGCCTATTGCCAGAGTCTGGGACTTTCGGTGTTTGAGCTTTTGTACAGGACTTGTGTTTTTGGTGATGATTTGCCGGCTGGAAAGGATTTTTCTGATGACGCAATTTCCCCAGCTCCCGATTTCCTGCCACCCATGAAAAATGTCATGTCTCTGAAACTTCCCATAATCCCCCTTTCCAAGATGTCCCAAATCCTGAAAATAAAAGGCGTCCAACTTTTGAACCAGACCAACGACCTGGCTGCAAAACAGGAAAGAGAAAAAGGCTTTTGCGAATGTATTATTTGTGGTGATGACAAAACTACAATCGAAAATGCAGTTTTGGAATTAGAAAAAATTTTCCCTGGTGAAGCTACAATTCAACAGTCTGAGACAATACTGAAATAGCTGGCGAATCCAAATCATCATTTTCTACTGCTTTTAAAATGGCCTCTTTTGAGTAAAGCGATTCCGGGTATAAAATTACGACTGCTTTATCACCATTTTGCAAAAAATTATTTTCGCCCCATTCTGTGTAGCGCGTTGCCCCAATCGAAACCATAATTTTTTCAGGCTGACTAGATTCCAGCAAATAGGAATGAATATCTTCGGCAGGCCCCAGGTCTTCTTGATGGTTGAATTTGTCCAGAAGCCAGTCAATCAGTTTTTTGTAGATGTAGGAATAATTTCGGACAGGAGAATCTTCGCCGTAAGGATAAACTTTTCCCTGGCGGATTAAAAAACTTGCAATTCTGTAATCGTCAAGAATACAGCCTTCTTCAAAACCGTCCAGGCTAAGTTGATGGTTAGAAAATCCTTTTGAAGATGGCCCCCAGTTTTTTTTCTGACTGATTTTTTTTGCCCCTTCTTTTCGGATTGAACAGTCATTTGAAGCGGCAAAAACCAAAGGCTTTAGGTTTATTAATTGATTTTCCTGCCACTGGGCTTCAAAAATTACGCCACATTCCGGTTCAATCTGGAGTTTTTCTTCACCTTTTGGAAAAATGATTTTTTGAAAATCAAAGGGAAATTGGTGCAAAAAGTTGGGAGTTTGGTGAGGATTTTCTGAAATTTTTGGCAAATAAGTCGGGAAAAGAGCTTTTGGAGCGTTTTTATCCGCAGTCTGAACATTGGCAAAATCTTTTGCTTCCCCTGCCTGCTCCAAATGTCCTGTAAAATTTCCAGCCACCCCAAAACATGGAATTGATTTATCAAATTGAACTTTCATATTTGCCTATCTTCCTATTTTCTATCTTCCCTTCAACTTTTTTACAACTTTTTTAAACCAAAAAGCACGAAGATTTTCTGCCAGCGAATAAAAACGATAAATCGGCTTCAATGGCAAATCCCAGCTACCGGTTCTGTGGATATTGTGACCGCCAAAATTGGCTTTAAACATATAAAGTCCGTGCATAGGATGATTCTGGTCTTTGCCCTCCGGTGGCATTCCGTAAAGGTCGTAAACTTTTGAACCGTAGGCTTTTGCATCTTTCATGGCCGTCCATTGCAAAAGATGATTTGGCATTAAGTTGCGTTTTTGATTACTTGACGCCCCGTAAAGATAAATGGCCTGGTCATGGCTAAAAAGCGTCATAATACTTGCAATTTCGTCCCCTTCGTGTTCAGCAATATAAAGGCTGATTACAGGACTGTCTTTACCATCTGCAATTTCCTGGGCAGAAGATTTTATTAAATCTAAATAATAGGCTTTTGCATGGCTAGAATTTCCGTCCCGGGCGTTCGTTTCCTTTGTTAATTCGTAAAATTTGTCTATTTTTTCAGACAAGTTAAGGTTATTTCCTAAGTATTTATGAATTTCAACGCCCTTTCTTTCGCTCAAACGGATATTGTAACGCCATTTTGCGTGCATTCGGTTTAAAATTTCTTCTTCCGAGCAGGTCAAATCCACCAAGCTGGAATCCGGCGGCTGAATGTCTACCTTTGTTTTTTTGAGTTTTAGTCCATCAGCAAAAGAAACAGTCTTCATACCAAAATTGAAAGTGTCCCTGTCTTCCGGACTGTCAAAAACGACATCCGGATCAAAACGAATTGCAATCGTGTTTTTTGGCAAAAAAGGCTTCAGAGCTTTTCCCAATTCCGAAAGCAAGGCTGCAAATTCGATGGTTTGAGTTTCCGGAGTGATAAGTTCCTGGCTGATGACAGAATCCCCATCAAAAGCCTGATCGATAATTTCCTGGGGCGTACATTCAAATGGCAGGTCAGGCATTAAAGGAATGTAGGCAATGGAAAAAAGTCCTTTTGCAAAAGAGCGATTTAAGACTGCAAGTTCAAATTCCCGGTGCAAATCCTGGGGAGTGGCTGATTTTTTGCAATTATTTTCGTCATTTTCGGCTGGCAAAGTGTAATTTACATAAAAACGCTTGTAAGTCCAGCCATGTCTTGCCTTAAATTCGCACCAAAAGGGCGTTTGCAAAAAACTACCATTATTTTGTCGTTTTGATTCTGTGATTTCTTTTATTTCAATTTCAAACATAAAAATAGTTCTTTTTTATAACTACTCAGAACCGTCATTCCGGACTTGTTCCGGAATCTCTTTACAAAATAGATGCTGAAACGAGTTCAGCATGACGCACGTTTTTGCTATTACAAAAAACAATATTCTGAATAGTTCTTTTTTTTGATTTTAGCCGATTTCTGAGTTCAATGCTTTTGTCGTTTTGATTTCCTTTCCATCAGCAAGCAGTTTTTTGCCAGCAATTTCGACAGTGCCATTTACCGCATTAATCTGAACGCTGAAAAATTCATCAATATTGATTTCTTCCTTTTTGACAGCATTGACATCAGCACCTTCCAAAACAACTTTTGTACCAGGCTGGGCCCAAGAGGCATCCAAAACTTCCACCATATCTTTGCCATCAGATGTTTTATAGTCGCCAGCCAGGAGCATTCCCCGACTTTCAACTCCACGCATAGTTCTTGGAGCCAGGTTAGAAGCAATGATGACGTGTTTTCCAAGCAAATCCTATTCTTTGAGATACATTCTAAGCCCAGACTGAATTGTTCTAGGCTGGCCAGAACCATCATCCAAAGTTTCGATATAAAGTTTTTCGCCCTCAGGATTTGGCTTTACATCTGTGATTTTTGCAACTGTAAGTTCAATTGTTTTGTTGAAAAATTCAGCCTGCTGGTCCAAAGGAAGAGTTACCGGTTCTGATTTTTTTGCCTTTTTATCTTTTTTGGCTTTCTGGTCTTTTGATTTTTCTTCCCCTCTCTCATTTTGCTTTCCACTGAATTTTTCGCGGAAAGCAAGCATAGTTTTCTGATCCAGAGGTTTAAAATAAACTTCAGTAGGACCTACCAAGTCCAAACCTTCTGTAACTCCAAGGTCATTCCAGGTATAGCCAGGTTTTGTTTCCATTCCCACTTTAGATTCCTGAATAGTTTTTCCAAAGTAAGACATAATTTTTTGAGTATACTGAGGCATATAAGGATTCATCATAATCATCAAATCTTTGATAACATAACAAAGATTGTGGATTAGACTTGCAGCTGCAGCAGGATCTGTTGTGCGGGTTTTCCAAGGTTCAGCAGCCTGGAATTTTTTATTACAAATATCAGAAATTTCAAACATGGTGCGGAAAGCGTCTTTCAATTCTGCCCATTCAAGATAATCTGTAGCCTTTTTCTCCAGGTCTTTGACTTTTGCCCAAAGTTCCTGGTCAACAGGGGCGTCAGGAATTTTTCCTTCGTAATATTTATTTACAAAAAGAAGAGTTCTATTTACAAGATTTCCCAGATTTCCGATCAATTCAGAATTAAGTTTTTCCATAAAATCTTTCCAGGTAAACTGATAATCCTGTTTTTCTGGACGGTTATAAAAGATGTAGAAACGCCATGCGTCAGCTGGAATTCCAGTTTCAATTGCGTCAGTTCCAAAAACGCCAACCCCACGAGATTTAGAGAATTTTCCGTCTTCGTAGTTTAAATACTCAGTTGAAGACATATGATAAAGTTTTGTCCAATCGTGAGGAGACCCAAGCAAAGTACAAGGGAAGATTACAGTGTGGAAAGGAATATTATCTTTTCCGATGAACTGGAACAAATCAACTTTTTCTTTAGATTTTCCTTCTTCAGATTCAGATGGCAACCACCAAGACTTCCAATCATAAGATTTTTTGCCCTCTTTTAAAAGTTCATCAGCCAGTTGTTTTGTGATAGACATATAACCGATTGGCGCATTGAACCAAACATAAAAAACTTTATCCTCATAACCAGCTTTCGGAACAGGAATTCCCCATTTCAAATCACGAGTGATAGCACGTTCATTCAAACCATCACGGATCCATGCTTTTGTGATGTTGATGGCGTTGTCAGACCATTTTCCTTCTTGGGCAGTTTTGTCTACCCAGGCATTCAATTTATCGCTAAGAGCAGGAAGGTCGATATAAAGATGTTTTGTTTCGCGAACTTCTGGAGTAGAACCGCAAGTGTGACAGCGAGGTTTTACAAGTTCAATAGGATCAAGAAGAGAGCCACAAGCATCACACTGATCTCCTCTAGCCCCTTCGCTACCACATTTTGGACAAGTTCCATCAACATAGCGGTCAGCCAGGAACATTTTGCAATGAGGACAGAAAAGTTGCTTGTTTACGTGTTCTTTTATCAAGCCAGCTGCATCCAAATCCTTAAAAAGCCCCTGGGTAATTTCGGTACATTCATCATTTGAAGTACGACCAAATTTATCAAAATTGATATGAAACCAATCATAAATTTTGATATGTTCCATATAGTAATAATCGCAAAGTTCGCGGGGAGTTTTCTTTTCTTCGATTGCCTTAGTTTCTGTGGCAGTTCCGTATTCATCAGTACCACAGATATAAAGTGTGTCATAACCACGATTACGACAAAAACGTGCAAAAACATCGCCAGAAAGCATCTGAATTAAATTTCCAAGATGTGGGATATTGTTTACATAAGGTAAAGCAGAAGTGATAAGTCGTCTGTTCATTAAAAGCCTCGAGATTTTCAAAATATTGGGATATTGTAGCGTTTTTTGGGGAGTTAATAAAGTTGTTGACAGTTGTGTGATTTTGTGGGATTTAGATAAAAATACTGGATTTTCTGTTCTTATCTAATATTTTTTGTCACATAAGAGCAGAAAATAATTGATTTTTTGCTCTTATGCGGGGTGCAAAAATTTTTTTACTTCTTATCCGCCTCGCGAATTACGTTACGGCGGATTTTTCCTGAAATTGTTTTTGGTAATTCTGTTACGAATTCCACAACTCTAGGATATTTGTAAGGAGCGGTCGTCTTTTTTACAAACTGCTGAATGTCTTTTACAAGTTCATCAGATGGCTGGTAGCCTTTTGCCAAAACGATTGTTGCTTTTACAACCTGGCCACGAATTGGGTCTGGGGCTCCTGTTACTGCACATTCAACAACAGCAGGGTGTTCCATCAAAACTGATTCAACTTCAAAAGTTCCAATTCTGTAGCCCGAACATTTGATTACATCATCATTACGACCTGTAAACCAGAAATATCCGTCTTCATCTCGCCAGGCATTGTCGCCGGTATGATAGTAGCCGTCGTGCATTACCTTTTTCGTTTTTTCTGGATCCCCAAAGTAGGTCATAAAAAGACCTGGGAATGGCTTTCCATCCTTGAGCTGGACTGCAATTTCGCCAATTTCACCGTCCTGTACTTCGTTTCCATCATCGTCCAAAAGGGTTACGTTGTAATATGGAGCAGATTTTCCAAGGCTACCAGGTTTGATTGGTTCGTTTCCGTAATTAAAAAGTGAAAGTGTTGTTTCTGTCTGGCCAAAACCTTCGCGGATTTCCTGACCTGTGATTTCTTTCCACTTGTTCCAAACTTCTTCCGAAAGTGGTTCACCGGCCGTAGACCAGTGTTCGCAAGACGAAAAATCAATATTTGATAAATCTTCCTGAATTAAAAAGCGGTAAATTGTTGGAGGTGCACAGAAAGATGTAATGTGATGTTTTTCAATCTGATGTAAAAGATCGATTGGCTTGAATTTTGCGTGGTAGTCATAAATGAAAACCGCACATTCTGCAATCCACTGGCCGTAAAGTTTTCCCCAAACTGCCTTGCCCCAGCCTGTATCTGCGACTGTAAGGTGTAATCCTCCTTTTTTTACCTGCTGCCAGTAAGACGCGGTGACAATATGGCCAAGAGGATAAAGGAAATTGTGGGAAACAAGTTTTGGATGGCTTGTTGTTCCAGAAGTAAAATATGACAGGAGAATATCATCATTTTTGCTGATTTGATCTCGTTTGAGAGCGTGGAATTTCGCTAAATCATCATCATTTACCGAAGCTACGCCTCTTGTAAAATCACACCATTTTGGATGGGCTGCCAGAAAATCATCATCAAGACCTTTATCAATTCCAAATGGAGCAACTCCTATAAGATTTTGCAAAGTCGGACATTCTTCCTGGGCTTTTTCAATATAATTAAAGATTTCGCGGTCGTGAACTGCAAAAACGTGTTTAATTCCAGCTGCTTTACACCTGTAAACAATATCTTCAGTTGTGAGCATGTGGGTTGCAGGTATTACAGAAGCACCAATTTTGTGGAGAGCGACAATCGTAATCCAAAATTCATAACGGCGCTGCAAAATCAGCATAACAAAGTCCCCGCGTTTAATGCCTTTTTTCATCATAAAAGCGGCTGCTCTGTCAGAACGTTCCTTTACTTCCTTAAAAGTCAGGGTAAGTTCTTCGCCATTGTCATTACACCAGACTATTGCTTTTGCGTCCGGGGTCTTTTCTGCAAGATAATCAACTACATCATAACCAAAGTTGAAATTTTCAGGCACTTTGATTTTGTAGTTTTCATAAAAATCCTTGTAATCTTTGAATTCAGTTCTTTCCAAAAATTGTTCTAACATTTCTATTTCCTATCGCTCCCTTAAGCAAAAATATTCGCCCTTCAAGGTGATTTTCTCAAGGTGACTTTTTCTAAATGATTATTGCTAAAAATTTTGCATTTTTGCCATTTAAAGCCTGCATACCATGCTGCTTTGTTGCATCAAAATAAACTGAATCACCCTCTTCCAAAATCAATTCTTTGCCATCTACAACAAGTTTCATCGAACCTTCAATCATATATTCAAATTCGTGGCCAGGATGGGAATTAAAATGAATTTCCTTAGTTCGCTCCGGCGTAATCTGAACAATAAAAGGATCTGCCTTACGATTTTGAAAACCTGTAGACAAAGCCTGATATTCATAATCAGACCGGCGTTCAACAGAAAGTCCCTTGTCTTTTTTTGTAAGACAATAAGAGTGCATATGAGGTTCGTTGCCAGAAATTAAAGTTCCCAAATCAATGTCATATTTGTGAGCCATTGACTGCAAAACCCCTACAGGAATATCAACTGTGCCAGTTTCGTAAGTTTTGTACTGGTCAATTGAAATGTTACAAACCTTTGCTGCTTCTTCCACAGAAACGTCCATAATTTCGCGCAATCCGATAAGACGGTCTGCTACAGCTTTAATTTCTTCATTCATAAGAAGTCCTCCAAAAGAGTTATGATATAGTATAAAAATATTTTTGAATTTTCAATAGAAATCTTTAATTTTATTAAAAATATTTAGTGATATTAAAGATTTTGACTTTCCAGTCGCTCTGATTTGACTTTTAAGGCAATCGTTTTTGACTTTTCAAGCGGTCGTCCCGCTCTGGAATGCAGGTCATTTTATCCCTTGCAAGATAAAAACATCTCTTTTAATCCCGTGCTTATCGGCCACATCCTTAAATTCAAAATAGGCAGAAGCCTTTTTTCCAA
>CAZGDL010000013.1:0-24492 GCA_964525075.1 uncultured Treponema sp. | reverse complement strand
AGGTGGGAATTAAAAGTGGAAATCGTACACACTCCGGTTTTGTTGAATGAGTGTTTAGAATATCTTTCTCCAGTGGGCGAGCCTTATGAGAATCATTGTTTGATGATTGATTCAACTCTCGGTGAGGGCGGCCATACTTATAATTTCCTGAAAAAATATCCTGGACTTTCTGTTGTTGGTTTGGATGCTGATTGTGTAATCCAGGCTAAGGCAAAGGAACGTTTGTCTGAATTTGGTGACAGGGTTCATTTTTTTAACGGCTGGTTTAATGATTTTTATGCAAATTATCCTCCTGAATATGAAAAACCTGATTTAATTTTATTTGACCTTGGAATTTCTGTTTTTCATTACGAAAAATCCGAAAGAGGGTTTTCTTTTAGGTATGATGAAAAACTTGATATGCGGTTGAATGAAAATAGTCAAACTTCGGCTGCAGATTTAGTGAATAATTTACCGGAAGAAAAACTTGCAGATTTGATTTATTTGTATGGCGAAGAAAAATTGAGTCGTAGAATTGCAAAAGCCATAGTCGATGCTCGTGCTGGTGGGAAAATTGAATCTTCTAAGGCTCTTGCCGAAATCATCTGGAACGCGGTTCCTGGAAATTACCGTTATGGAAATATTCACCCGGCAACGAGAACTTTTCAGGCTTTGCGAATTGCTGTAAATGGTGAATTAAAAAGGTTGCCGGACGCCCTGCATAATGCTTTTTCTAATCTTAAAATTGGCGGAAAAATGGGGGTAATCACCTTTCATTCGCTGGAAGATAGAATTGTCAAAAATTATTTTAGAAATTTGGGAAAAGAGTGCGTTTGCCCTCCGGAAGTTGCGGTTTGCCGGTGTGGTGGAAAAAAATGTGCAGAATTAATCACCAGAAAACCTCTGATTCCGACTGAAGAAGAAGTAAAAATGAATTCCCCGTCAAGAAGTGCAAAACTTCGGGTAATCAGAAAATTAAAAGATGATACTGAATATCACCTTGCGGGAGTTATAGGCTACTAAAATGAAAAGTAAAGTTCGCGATGTCTTGTTTAAAATTTTGATTTGTCTCCTGGTTTTGTCAATTCCGACTATGCTGTGTTTGTATGCGGGGCAGGCAAAACAATATACGAGTTTGACAAAGGAAATTCGGGAACTTGAAAAAAAACAGGAAAAACTGATTGAAGAAAATAAAAAGTTGGTGAGCGATATTGCGGTTCTTTCTAGTGCCGATCGGATTGAAAAAATTGCGGTGGAAGAATTGGGAATGCACAAGGCTGAATCAGAAGATATCGTTCGCGTAGAGATGACAGGGGAGAAAAAATGATAGGTTCATTACTTTTAAAAGATGAATTACTTTGTGCCGTAAATGGCAAGCAGATAGGTCAGGCTGATTGTTTTTTTGATGATGTTCAGACTGACAGTCGTAATGTGTCTGCCGAAAAAAAATGTATGTTCGTTCCTCTTGTTGGGGAATTTCAAAATGGTCATAAATATATCCCTGATGTTTTGAAAAAAAATGCCACCGTTGTTTTGCTAAATAAATCTGAATACGAAAGTAATCCGAATTTTTATGATAAGCTTGCTATGGAAAATCCTGCAACTTGTTTTGTTGCTGTGGAAAATACTTTGCACGCCCTCCAGAATGCTGCAGAAGCTTATGTAAATAAAGTTGCCCAGAATATGATTCGGGTTAGCATTACCGGTTCAAGTGGGAAAACTACGACAAAAGAAATGCTGGTTTCTGTTTGTAAACAGCATTTTGGCGAAGGTGGGGTTGCTTATACAAAAGGGAATTTTAATTCGGAAACGGGACTTCCTTTGTCGGTATTTAAAATCCGCGGAGACGAAAAAATCGGGATTTTTGAAATGGGAATGAACCGTCAAAACGAAATTGGTGAAATTTCAAAAGTCTGGAAATCACAATACGGAATCATCACAAATATTGGAACTGCCCATATTGGAATTTTGGGGAGCAGGGAAAATATTGCAAAAGAAAAACGAAAATCCTTGGATTATATTCCTGCAAATGGGGCGGCTTTTGTCTGCTCTGAAGATTCTTATGGGGATTTTTGTTGTGAAAATGTAAAGGGCAAGAAGGTAAAATTTGGCCGTGCTATTCCAGAAAATCAGTCTGGGGTAAAATTTATTGAAGATAAGGGGCTTTTTGGTTCTGTATTTGAACTTGATGGTGAAAAAATCCACCTTCCACTTTCTGGAGATTATAACTACGTAAATGCTTTGGCTGTAATTGCCTGTGCAAAAGTTCTGGGAATTGGCTCTAGCGAAATAAAAGCCGGATTGGAAAATGTGGCTGCCATGTCTGGGCGAATGGAAACGAAACAAGTTTTGCTCAAAAATCACAAAAAAGCAGTTTTGATTAAGGATTGTTACAACGCAAATTTGGATTCAATGCTCAAGGTAATTGATTTTTGCAACAGTCTGAAACAAATTGGTAAGAAAATTTTTGTTCTGGCGGATATGAAGGAACTTGGTGGGGAATCAAAAAAATCACACGAAGCAGTCGGCCAGGCGGTGAATAAAGTTTGCCCTGATTATGTTTTTATGATTGGCCAGGAAATGAAGGCTGGTTTTGATTTACTAACCAAAAAAGAAAATGCCTTCTGGTATGAAAAAAATGACGAAAAATCTTTTTCTGATATTGCCGGAAAAATAAATAATCTTGCGGCAGAAAATGATGTGATTTTATTAAAAGGTTCTCACAGTATGGAATTGGAAAAACTGGTTCCTCTTCTGGTGATGGAAGCATAGGCGGAAAAAATGAGTCAGTTTACGTTTTATGCAAATAAACCATCGGAAAATTATCACAAAATTGATATGGGACTTTTAATTTCAATTCTGCTTTTGTGGGGGCTTGGAATTTTTACCCTTTTTGTGTGTTCTCAAAATTATGCCCTCCGGGTTTTTGACGATGCCTTGTATTTTGTAAAACGTCAGCTTATAAGTTCTTTGATTGGCTTTGTGCTTTTTATTGCCTTTATGGTAACGGACATAAAATATGTAAGAAAAATTGTTTCTGTGATTGTTATTGCTTCCCTGGTTTTGTGTTTTTTGACATTTATAAAACCGCTTTCGATTGAAAAAAATGGGGCAAGAAGATGGTTGCGGATGCCGGGAAATTTTACATTCCAGCCTTCGGAATTGATAAAATTTGCCATGGTTTTGTTCCTGGCAAATTATTTTGATAAGCAGGAAGAAATTGAAAATCCGGATGACAAGACTGTTTTGCCTTGTGTTATTTGGCTTTTGATTTTTATTGGAATTGTCCTTGCACAAAAGGATTTTTCGACTGGGGTCTTTATCAGCCTGGTTGGAATTCTGATGTTTTTTGTTTCTGGGGCAAAACTTAGGTGGATTTGGCCATTTTTGTTGCTGGCAATTCCAAGTGTAATTTTGATGATTACCCTGGAACCTTACCGTATTCAGCGTATTATCGGGTGGATTCGCCCGGAAGAATTTGGGTCAACGGTAAACTACCAGGCTTTGGCCGCAAAAAGAGCAATTTCGGCTGGTGGAATGTGGGGTAGCGGAATTGGAAGTGGACTTGTGAGAATCAATTCCATTCCAGAAATTCAGGCAGACTATATTTTTGCCGGCTGGGCTGAATCAATGGGCTTTGTTGGGGTGTTGGTTTATTTTATTTTGTTGGGATTTTTTACCTGGCACGGCTACAAAACATCCTTGAATTGTCCAGACCGTTTCTCGGCTTACGCTTCATTTGGTTGTGTTTCAATCATCTTTTTGCAGTCGGTCGTAAATACCATGGTTGTCTGCGGATTATTGCCTTCGACCGGTATTCCTTTGCCTTTCTTCTCGCTGGGAGGTTCATCAATAATTGTGACATTAGCAATGTGCGGATTTTTGGTAAATACTTCGCGTTGTGAAAATAGTAGTGAAAAAAGTTTTGAAAATGACGAAATTTCTTTAGAGGAACTTTCTCATTTATGAGAATTTTAAAGACTCCCAAGAGAGTTTTTAGAGGCTCGTGTAAAAATTAAAAACAGGTGGATTTGTGAAAAATGAGTGATTTGAGAGTTTTGGCTGCAGATGATTATTTGGACAAAGATTATTTTTTAAACTCAGAAGATGACCTGGAAGAGGTAGAAGAAAAATCTGATAAAAAAGTAAAATTTATCAAGATTTTATTCTGCGTTTTTTGCATTTTGCTGATTGGAGAACTTGTAATTTACAAATATGTAATGCCAAGTTTTTCTAGTCCAAAAGTTACTATAACCGGCCAGGTAAATTATTCTGCCGAAGAAATTGCTAAAATGCTTTTACCAATGAACAGCACCAACTGGTTTGATTTTGATGTAAATCAGGCGGTTGCAATTATTTCTTCGGATGCTGGGATTGACCATGTTTCTGTGGAGAAAAAATTCCCTGATAAAATTTTTATTAAAGTTGAAGAAAGAAAACCTGTCGCTCTGACTTTTGTGGCTTCGAACGGAGTTACATCTGCTATGCAAATAGACAAAAATGGGGTTCTTTTTTCTGGAAAAACTGATAAAAATGCAGAAAAAACAGAAATTCCTATCATTTCTGGGCTTCCTGTTGAATATATGTCCCAGGGAATGAGAATTCCTTCAAAATACAGGCCTTTGATTGACCAGATTGCGAAAATCAGCAGTCTTTCCCAGCAATATTTTGCAAGTATTTCGGAAATTTGCGTTTTGCCAAAAGAATCTGGTAATTATGAGCTGGCTTTGATTCCATCACAATCAAGGGTAAAAGTTCTGACTGACCGTGCATTGAATGAAGACGCATTAAAGTATATGATGGTAGTACTCGATGTTGTAAATCAGCTTGGAAGTGATGTTTCGGAAGTTGATTTGCGATATGGTTCAGTTTCGTACAGAACTAGAAGCAAATAAAATAGTGTAAAACCAGGCAGAATAGAGGTTTTTAGAGATGGCAGATGATAAGATTGTTGGACTCGACATTGGAACTAGTGTAATTAGGGTTGCAATTGGTGAAATTGATCCTGATACAAATGATGTTCGGATTGCAGGAACAGCTTCTAGAAAATCTGCCGGCCTTAGAAACGGCGTTATTGTAAATATTGAAGATGCCAAAAATGCTATTAAAGAAGCGATTGATGCGGCTGAACAAAATGCGGGTACGACCGTTGATTCTGTAATCACTGCGATTGGTGGTTCTCAGATTGAAAGTCAGAATTCGCGGGGAACTGTTCCTGTTTCTTCTACAAATAAATCTACAAAAGAAATTTCCAGGGCGGATGTTGAACGGGTAATTGAATGTGCAACCGCTATTAAAGTTCCTGATGACCGAGAAAAACTTCACGTAATCCCGCAAAATTACATTGTTGATGGAATTGGTGGAATTCAAGACCCTATCCACAGAATGGGAACCCGCCTTGAAGCAGAAGTCCACATTGTTACTGCTGCAAAAACAATCATACAGAATATTCGTTCTTGTATTTCTAGGGCAGATTATACACTTGATGGGGTAATGCTAAAGACTTTGGCTCAAACCCAATCAGTTTGTCACCAAGATGAAATGGAACTTGGTTCTATTTTGATTGACCTGGGGGCTGGAACCACGGACGTTTTGGTTTTGTATAAAGGTGCTCCTATCAGCACGGCTTCGGTTCCGGTTGGCGGAAATCTTGTTACAAATGATATTGCGATTGTAACTGGAATTCCTATTTCTACTGCCGAAAAAATTAAAGTTGAAAATGGTTGCTGCTGGATTGAAAATATCACTCCAGAAAACGATATGGAAATTATTTTGCCGGGCGTTGGTGGCCGGGCTCCCGATATTATGATGCAGTCTGAACTTTGCCCGATTATTCAGGCTCGCATGGAACAGATTTTTAGAATGGTAAAAGATGCTATTGTAAAAAATACAAATGAGGCTATCAAAGAACTTTCCGGAAATGTTATTTTGACTGGTGGTGGGGCTATGATGAATGGTGTGATAGATTTGGCTCAAAATGTTTTCAAAACATCATCAGTTCGTCTGGGCGTTCCAGAAAATCTTGGAGGAATTCCAGAAGATTATCGTCGTCCGGATTTTGCAACTGCAATTGGCCTTGTTCTTGCAAATAAATCTTTAATTCAAGGGCGGGACGGAAAGCACAAGTCAAAACATCATTCTGCAAAAAAAGATAAACAGAAATCTGGTGACGGATTTTTGAAAAAGATATTTAAATCTTTATTTTAGAAATTTTTTAATGAAGGTGATGCCGTTTGGGGAAGCGGTAAAAAAAGTGGGAGGCAATATATGGGAAATCTCGGTATTTCTATCGTAGATGACGATTCTAACTATTCACAATCTGTAAATGCAAGCAGTCCAACTGTAATAAAAGTTGTGGGCTGTGGTGGCGGTGGTTCAAATGCTGTTAACCGTATGATCTCGCGAGAACTAAGCAATGTTGAATTTATTGTTTTGAATACTGATTTGCAGGCTCTGGGGCGATCAAATGCAAAAATCCGCCTGGCTATTGGCCAAAAAGTGACAAAAGGCCTTGGTGCTGGCGGAAAACCGGAAGTTGGTGAACAGGCTGCCGAAGAAGATAAAGAATTAATCACAAATCAGCTGCGTGGGGCTGATATGGTTTTTATTACTGCCGGAATGGGAGGTGGAACAGGAACTGGTTCTGCCCCTGTCGTTGCTAGAATTGCGAAAGAACTGGGCTGCCTTACAGTTGCCGTTGTTACAACTCCATTTGAGTTTGAAGGCAATGTCCGCATGAGACAGGCAAAAGAAGGTTTGAAAAAACTCCACGAGCAGGTTGATTCCCTCATCGTTATCCCGAATGAACAACTTTTTAAAAATATTGATAAAAATCTTACTGTAAAAGAGTCTTTCCGCAAGGCTGATGAAGTTTTGTGCCAGGGAGTTGAAGGTATTTCAAATATCATCACAAATCCTGGAGACGTTAATACTGACTTTGCCGATGTTCGTAATGCAATGGCCGGCCAGGGAAATGCTATTTTTGGTATTGGTATTGGCGAAGGCGAAAACCGGGCCACAGATGCGGCTTACAATGCAATCAATAATCCTATGTTGGAAGATTCCAAAATTGACGGGGCAAAAAATCTGCTTATTAATATTTGTGGTTCTGAAGAAATTACTCTGGCAGAGGTTGGCGAAATTTGTAGAATTGTTTCTGCATCAGCTGATAAAGATTATAATATGTTCTGGGGCCAGGTTACCCAGCCGGAATTGGAAGGCAAAATCAGCGTAACTGTAATTGCAACTGGTTTTGAAGGCAATAAGGCTGAACAAAAAGCAAAAATTGAAGCCGCAGCGGCAGAAGAAGAAAAGCCTAGAGTTTTGCCTGATAATGTAGTTCCTTCATCGGAATTGGATTGGTTATTGCACAGAAATCCATCTTCTCAGAAAACTCCAAATCCTTTAGCTCAAAATCCTCTGACCCAAAATCCGCCGGCTGGTAATCCTCTGGCTGCAAAAAAAACTAGCGAGGAAAAATCACCTGATAAAGAAAAAACTGGTTCTTTGTCTAAAGGACTTTTTGATAATGACCAGGCCAACCAGGGAACATTTATTTCCAGAAAAACTTATCAGCCGCCAGCAGGCTTTAATCCGGATCCTAACGATATAACTCGTCCTGCTATCTGGAATAACGGTTCTGAATTTGGCAAAACAATCAGACTGACTAATGATTAGTTTTTTTTGAGGATTGATGAATGACCATCCCTATGCTGCTAAATCAGTTTTATTCAGATTTAATTCTTGTAAAAAGGGATGCTGAACAAACTGCTTTGACATATAAAATTTCGGCAGAAGAATTTCTGAACTGGCTTGCGACAGAAAAAATCAAGTTGAGGGAAGTTACTGCTCAAAATTTGATGTATTATCTTGTAAAGCGGCAGTGTGACGGTTGTTCTGAAATCACAATTTCAAAAGATATTTCCGCTCTTCGGGCTTTGGGGAATTATCTGGTGAGAAAGGGCTTTTGGGACGAAAATCGGGCTCTTTTAATTGATAAACCTAAGGCGTCGCGGAATTTGCCAAAAGTTTTGACGGTTGAAGAAATTGATGCTTTGCTAGATTGCATTGATAAGTCAACTCCCAGTGGAATTCGTGATGATGCTCTGTTTGAACTGATTTATTCCTGTGGGCTTCGAATTAGCGAGGCTTGTGATTTAAAACTTGCCAATGTTCATATGGACGAGCAGCTGATTTTGGTTCACGGAAAAGGGGATAAAGAAAGAATTGTTCCTTTTGGTGAAACGGCCTTGAAAAAAATCCAGGTTTATTTGGAAGAGGTGAGGCCGGAGTTTACAAAAGGTCGGAATGTTCCAGAATTGTTTGTGAATTACAGGGGCGAGGCAATTTCTAGAAAAGGGGTTTGGAAAAGATTTCAGGCCCTGGAGCAGATGAGTGGAATTTCTGCAAAAGTTCATACTTTGCGTCATTCTTTTGCGACTCATCTTTTGGCGGGGGGAGCGGATTTGCGGTCTGTGCAGGAATTGCTAGGGCATAGTGATTTAAGCACAACGACAATTTATACACACGTAACTGATAATCAGCTTGAAGAAGCTCATAAAAAATATTTTAAGATGTTTGAGACAGGAGATTAAGAAAAATGAAAAAGATTTTGATTTCACTTGTATTTGGAACTGTTTTGTTATTATCTTTTATTTCCTGTGAGGTTTCTAATAAATCTATTCTCCGCTATCAGAAAATGGAAGAAGGGGTTTCTAATCCTACTACCGTTGAAGAACTAAAAGAGGCTATTAAAAAATACGGAGAAAGGGCTGCCGATATTCAGCTTGCAAATGGACAGGTTGGAATCTGGTATAAAATTTTGGGAACCCGCTATTTGGATCAGAAAATGTATGGAGAAGCTTTAAAATGTTTCCAGGAAGCTTTGAAATATTATCCTGATAACCAAAACTTGTATTATTATGTTGGAGTTTGTGCCGGTTATATGTCGCATGCTTCAATGGATTTTGGCGGAAGTGGAAGTACTGAGGTAAAGTTTAATTATCTTAAACTTGCAGAAGAAGCTTATTTGAGGGCAATTTCGATTGAAGATAAATATGTCCGTGCTTTGTATGGGCTTGGCGTACTTTATGTATTTGAACTTGAAGAGCCGGAAAAAGCAATTCCTCATCTGGAAAAAGCCATTTCGATTGATACAAGAAATATAGACGCTATGTTTGTGCTGGCTAGGGCTTATTATTCAACTTATGAATTTGATAAGTCAGCTGATATGTATGATAAAATCATAGCGACAACAAAATCTGCCGAAACAAAAGCAACCGCAGAGGAGAATAAAAAAATAGTACTTGATGCAGCTTATTCAACCAACTGACGAAAGACTACTTTTAAACCTTTCTTTAAATCGACTTACATTTTTACGTTATTCCGAAAAGAAAATTTTAGCAAAAAAACTTGACAGTTCTCGCTCCCTTGCATTACTGTCTATAGAAGAGATTGAAAAAATCATAAACCGCGATATAAAAAAAAATGTGGTTTGGAATGGTTCTGAAAATCTGCGAATGGCTCAAAAAGCTTTGTATTATTGCAGGCTTTTGAATGTCAGGGTGATTTTAAATGATGATGAAGATTACCCTGAACTTTTAAGGCAAATTGCAGATCCTCCTTATCTTTTATTTTGTCGTGGAAATCAGTCTCTTTTATGCCAGCATTCTGTTTCTGTTGTTGGAACTAGGCGTTTGTCCCAAGAGGGAAAAATGGCTGCCAGGCAGTTTGCTTATGATGCAGTTATGGATGGCTGCAACGTTGTGAGCGGACTTGCAAACGGAGCGGATGGTTTTGCACATCAGGGGGCAATGGATGCTTATTTTGATTGTTTAGATAAGCAGGTTGACCCTTCGCAAATTGGGAGAACTATTGCAGTAATTCCAAGTAGTATTGATGATGTGATTCCATCTTGTCATAAAACAATGGCTGGCAAGATTTTGCAAACTGGCGGTTGTATCATAAGTGAATACGAACCTGGCTTGCAGATGGCTAATTGGCACTTTGTCGGGCGGAACAGAATTATTGCAGGTTTATCGCCGGCAACTGTGGTAATAGAAGCTCCAAATGGAAGCGGGGCTTTGATTACTGCTGATTTTGCCCTGGAATACAACCGGGATCTTTTGTTTCATAAGGCAGGATTTTCGCCTTCAGCTTTGAAAATTGCTGAAATTGTGAAAAATCAGCTGGAAAGGGATTTTGTGTCTGGCAGGGTGAGTAAATATAAAATTGAAAATACAATAACGAAGTTTCTGGAAGCAGGGGCGGCTGTTATTGAAAATTATAATGATTTTTGTAATGCTTTGACGGAATGTCCTGGAACAAGAAAAAATGATTTTGTTCAGGGGCTTTTGTTTGAAGTGTAAGGTCGAACAGGAAAGATTATGGCTGAAAAGAAAACATCAACATCTAAGAAAACTACGAAAAAGGCAAAAACACCACAGACTTTGGTAATTGTAGAATCTCCAACCAAGGCTCACACCATCGAAAAATATTTAGGACCTGGTTATGTAGTAAGGGCGTCGGTCGGACATCTTATTGATTTGCCAAAATCCAGAATGGCTATTGATATTGAAAATGGCTTTCAGCCGGAATACATTACTGTGAGGGGTAAGGCTAAACTTTTGAAGGAATTGCAGCGGGAAGCAAAAAAATCTGAAACTGTCCTGCTGGCATCCGATAATGACCGCGAAGGAGAAGCTATTGCCTGGCATTTGAACCGTGCTTTGAAAGATAAAACATCAGCAAAAATCAGCCGTATTGTTTTTAATGAAATTACGCCTGTTGCCATCACAGAAGCGGTAAAACATCCTGGGCAAATTATTGAGTCCAAGGTGGATGCCCAAAAAGCCCGCCGTGTTTTGGATCGTCTTGTAGGTTATAACCTGAGTCCTCTTTTGTGGGCAAAAGTAAAAAATGGACTTTCGGCCGGGCGAGTTCAGTCTGTTGCTCTCCGTTTGATTTGTGAACGAGAAAAAGAAGTTGAAGACTTTTTGCCAGAAGAATATTGGTCTTTGGATGCGGATTTTACAAAAGGAAAATCTGCTTTTACAGCCCAGCTTGTAAAATATGCAGGAGAAAATCCTGAATTAAAATCTGAAGATGCGGTAAAGGACATTATGGAGAAAATCAAAAATTCTCCTTGTACGGTTTCTTCAATCAAAAAAACTGAAAAAACTGTAAGACCAAAAGCTCCTTTTACAACTTCTAAACTCCAGCAGGCTGCGGCTAACCGTTTGGGCTTTACTTCCCGCAAAACTATGCAGATCGCCCAGCAGCTTTATGAAGGTATTCAGATTGGGGCTAATCACGTCGGTCTTATCACTTATATGCGTACCGACTCTGTTCGTATTTCGGAAACGGCTTTGGCTGATGTTAGGGACTGGTTGTCAAAAAATCATCCTGCTGAACTTCCTGAAGAGGCAATTCATTATGCGGTAGGAAAATCTGCCCAGGACGCCCACGAAGGTATCCGCCCGACTTACGTTTCTTATACTCCGGATTCAATAAAAGAATATCTAAGCCATGATCAGTTCCGTTTGTATTCGATTATTTGGGAAAGATTTGTTTCTTCTCAGATGACAAATGCAAAAATGGTGACAACGTCTGTTGAAATTACGGCAGGCGATGCAACTTTCCGCGTGGCTGCTTCAAAAATTGCTGAAAAAGGTTTTTACCAGGTAATTAAACTTCTGTCATCAAAAGAAGAAAAATCATCTTCATTGCCGGCTTTAAAAGAAGGTGAAGAAGTTCATGTTGATAATTTCCACCCTGAGCAGCATTTTACCCAGGGACCTGCCCGCTACACCGATGCTTCCATTGTCCGCATGCTTGAAGAAAAGGGAATTGGACGTCCTTCAACTTACGCTACAATTATTTCTGTTTTGCTTGACCGCTATTACGTAACTCGTTCAAATAAACAGCTTGTTCCAACCCAGCTTGGTCGTATGATTAATAAAATTTTGGTGGAAAGTTTCCCAGAAGTAATTAATGAAGAATTTACTGCCAAAGTTGAAAATGAACTGGACGAAGTGGAAGAAGGAAAATTGGTTTGGAATACAATTCTTTCTGATTTTTACGGTCCTTTCAAAAAGCGAGTTGATGATGTAATGGAGCACCAGGAAAGTATAAAAGGCTTTCTTGATGAGCAGACCGACAAGGTTTGTGAACTTTGCGGTAAGCCTATGGTCAAAAAACTTGGTCGTTTCGGATTTTTCCTTGCCTGCTCGGGCTTCCCTGAGTGTCATAACACAAAATCAATTCCACTGGCAAAATGTCCTCTTTGTAAGGATGGCGAAATTGTTGAGCGAAAAACAAAGGGTCGGGGAAAATCTTTCTACGGTTGTACAAATTATCCGACTTGTACTTTTATTTCTCACTTTAAGCCAATTGATCAATATTGTCCAAAATGTGGCTGGTTCCTTGTTGAAAAATTCGACAAAAAGAACGGGGCCTATAAATCTTGTATCAATCCTGATTGTGATTACCTGCATTCGGCCGAGGAAGAATAAATAAATTTTGCTTTATACTGATAGTAATGCTATCATAATACTTACTTACAAAAGTAAGGTTATGGGGGCAAGTCGTATATGGCAAAAAACTACGTGATTGCACTGGACGAAGGAACTACATCCTGCAGGGCTGTGCTTTATGATAAAAAAGGGAATTCCCTTGGTTCAAAGCAAAGGGAATTCAATCAGTTTTATCCTCACCCTGGCTGGGTCGAACACGATGCTGAAGAAATTTTTAAATGCCAGCTCAAAGTTCTCCAGAGTCTTTTGATTGAAAATGAAATCAGACATGACGAAATTGCGGCGATCGGAATTACAAATCAGCGGGAAACTGTTGTAATTTGGGATAAAGAGACAGGCAAGCCTGTTTACAACGCTATTGTCTGGCAGTGTCGCCGTACCGCGGATTTTTGTGAATCCTTGATGAAAAATGGCTGGACCGAAAAAATCCGGGCAAAAACCGGGCTTTTAATTGACGCTTATTTTTCTGCTACAAAAATAAAATGGATTTTGGACAATGTTCCTGGCGTCCGCGAAAAAGCTGAAAAAGGTCAGCTTCTGGCAGGAACGATTGATACCTGGCTTATTTGGAAACTTAGCGGGGGTAAAGCCCACGTTACGGATTATACCAATGCCAGCCGAACCATGCTTTTTAATATTTACGACCTTTGTTGGGACAAAGAACTCCTCGAACTTTTAAACATTCCTCAATGTATTCTCCCGGAAGTAAAAGATTCATCTGCAATTTATTGTAATACCGACCCTGAAATTTGTGGTTTTGATGTGCCGATTGCTTCGGCAGTGGGAGACCAGCAGGCGGCTTTGTTTGGTCAGGGCTGTTTTAACAAGGGTGATGCAAAAAATACTTACGGAACTGGCTGTTTTATGCTGATGAATACCGGGGATAAAGCAGTGGCCTCAAAACAATTACTTACGACAATTGCCCTGGGCATGAACGGAAAAATTGAATATGCCCTGGAAGGTTCGGTTTTTATTGGTGGGGCTGTAATCAAATGGTTGCGTGATGAAGTTGAGCTGATTTCTTCTGCTCCGGAAATTGACCGGCTGGCAGAATCTGTCCCAGATTCAAATGGTGCATACCTTGTGCCGGCTTTTGTTGGTCTTGGAACTCCTTATTGGGATATGTATGCTCGGGGAACAATTGTGGGACTTACGCGGGGAGTGAAAAAAGCCCATATTTGCAGGGCCGCCCTGGAAGGAATTGCCTACGAAGTTCGGGATGTTCTGGATACCATGGTAAGTGATTCTGGAACTGCAATCAATATGTTGAATGTTGATGGAGGGGCTTGCGTTAGCAATGTGATGATGCAATTCCAGGCTGATATTTTGAATACCAGGGTTTGCCGACCGAAAAACGTAGAAACTACGGCTTTGGGGGCTGCTTATCTGGCCGGGCTGGCGACAGGATTTTGGAAAAGTAAGGACGAAATCATTTCTAGCAGAGAAACTGACAGAGTTTTTGAGCCAGAGATGAGTGATGAAAAAAGAGACCAACTTTACAAAGGTTGGAAAAAGGCCGTGGAAAGAGCAAAGAACTGGGCGGAGTAGAGAAAATGCTTTGAGGGGGTGATTTTGTCACCAAGGGTGGACATTTTTCTACCAGGGGCAGAGTCCTCGCTATGAAGGGGCTAATTTTTAGGGGGCATATTTTGATTTACGATGTTGCGATAATTGGGGCGGGAATTGTTGGTTCCTGCATAGCCCGTGAACTTTCTAAATATAAACTAAATATCTGTATGATTGAGAAGGCTAGCGATGTTTCTTGCGGAACTTCAAAGGCGAATTCTGGGATTATCCACGGAGGGTTTGACGCAAAGCCTGGAACTTTGATGGCAAAATTAAACGTGGAAGGTACTGCTATGTATTCTGAACTTTCCCGCCAGCTACATTTTGATTACAAAAATAATGGTTCTCTGGTTCTGGCTTTTTGTGATGATGATATGGCCCACATCCAAAAACTTTACGAGCGGGGACTTGCAAATGGCGTAAAAAAACTCAGCATAATTGGCCAGGAAGAACTTAGAAAAATGGAACCCAACGTTTCGGAAGAAGCTGTGGGGGCTTTGCTTTCTGAAACTGCCGGAATTGTAAGTCCTTACCAGGCGACTTGGGCGATTGCGGAAAATGCGGTTATGAATGGAGTAAAACTCTTTTTGGAACACGAAGTTCACTCAATCACAAAGACTCAAAATGGCGAATTTATAATTCATACCGGTAAGTGTGATATAAAAACTAAGTGCCTGGTAAATGTGGCAGGGCTTTTTGCTGATAAGATTTCACAAATGGCTGGGGCAAGGCCTTTTATCATAAAGCCGCGAAGGGGCGAATATTATCTTTTGGATAATAAATGTGGAAATCTTGCCCATCATACACTTTTTCAGACACCAGACGAAATGGGCAAGGGGATTCTTGTGACCCCTACTGTGGACGGCAATATTCTTTCGGGGCCGACAGCTTTTGATGGTGAAGATAAAACTGCCACCGAGACTACGGCGGAAGGGCAAAATCTGGTATTCCAAAAATCAGAAAAAACGATTCCAAATATTCCGCGTAGAAATGTAATCAATTCTTTCGCTGGGTTGCGGGCTATTGCTTACAATGAGGATGGTTCTCCGGTAAACGATTTTATTATTGAAGAAGATGAAAATGTAAAAGGATTTATAAATGTGGCTGGAATTTGCTCACCAGGGCTTTCGGCTGCCCCTGCCATTGGCCTTTATGTTGCTGATTTGTTGGAAAAGGTTTTGGCAAGTAAAGCCGTAAAATTTGAAAAAAATCCGGATTTTATAGGCGTTCGCAAGGGAATTGAATCTTTTAAAAATGCCAGCAGGGAAAGAAAAGCCCAGTTGATTGAAGAAAATCCCTTGTACGGCAGGATGATTTGTCGTTGTGAGTCAATCACCGAGGCTGAAATTGTTGCTGCAATAAAGTCTCCTGTGGGGGCTAGAGATTTGGACGGAGTAAAACGCCGAACCAGGGCCGGAATGGGGCGGTGCCAGAGCGGATTTTGTTCGCCAAGGGTTACAGAAATTATCAGCCGGGAGTGCGAAATCCCCATGACCAGCGTCACGAAAAATGGTGGCTGTTCGTATGTTTTGAATTGCAAGACCAGGTGAAATGCCTGCGGGCGGTGTGAAAATCCGTGGGTGGTGTGAGATTGCCGTCTAGCGGTGTGAAAATCCGCGGGCGATGTGAATGGGAGCAGATATGAAATATGATATTGTAGTTATAGGCGGAGGTCCTGCCGGAATGGCAGCGGCTATTTCTGCAAAAAAAGCTGGTTGTGACAGCATTTTGATTTTGGAAAGAGACACTCGCATTGGTGGAATTCTTTTGCAGTGTATTCATAATGGGTTTGGACTTCATTATTTTGGCCAGGAACTGACTGGCCCTGAATATGCAGCCCGATTTTCTGACCAGGTGGAAGAACTTGGAATTGAATATAAAACCGATACCATGGTTTTGCAGGTTCAGAATATTGATGATGATAAGGGGCAGCGTGAAGATAGTGGAGTAAATCACCTTGTTACTGCTATAAATACGGTGGACGGTCTGATGGAAATAGAAGCCAAGGCGGTTATTCTGGCAATGGGCTGCCGAGAAAGAACTCGTGGGGCTTTAATTATTCCTGGTAGCCGACCGGCTGGAATTTTTACGGCGGGGGCGGCCCAAAGATTTGTAAATATTGACGGCTATCTTCCTGGCAAAAAAGTCGTAATTTTGGGGTCTGGTGATATTGGTCTGATTATGGCTAGAAGGCTCACACTGGAAGGGGCAGAAGTCAAAATGATTTGCGAAGTTATGCCATTTTCGGCAGGACTTAGGCGAAATATTGTTCAGTGTGTCGAAAATTTCAATATCCCTTTGAAATTCAGTCATACAATCATAAAAATCCACGGAAAAGAAAGGGTGGAAGGAGTTACTGTTGCAGCGGTTGACTCTAACCGTAAGCCAATTCCTGGAACAGAAGAGTATGTTGAGTGCGATACCCTGCTTTTGTCTGTCGGTCTTATTCCTGAAAACGAAATTTCTACAGGCTGCGGAGTTGCCATTGACTCATCAACTTCAGGTCCACTTGTAAATGAACATATGCAGACTTCGGTGCCGGGAATTTTTGCTTGCGGAAATACAGTCCATGTTCACGACCTGGTGGATTTTGTAACAGCCGAAAGTTTACGAGCTGGTGAAAATGCTGCAAAATATGTTCAGGGTAAAATCAAAAATCAAAATCAGCATATCATCCTCCGTCCTGGAAATCGAGTTCGCTACACAGTTCCTCAGTACATTGATTCAACTCAAAGTGAAACTAATACTTCGATTATGTTCCGTTCAACTGATGTTTACAAAGATGTCTACATAGAAATTTACAGCAATAACGAAAAAATTAAATCTGTAAAGAAAAAAGTTGTAAGACCTGGCGAAATGCAGGTGGTGGAACTTTCTCCAGACCAACTTGCCAGGGTAAAAAATAACATTACCGTTTCGATTGAACTTCCAGAGGAGGTTGCAGAATGATTGAAAAAAAATCTATGACCTGTATTATTTGTCCAATGGGCTGTAATATGGAAATTGAACTTGAAGATGGAAAAAAAGTTCTTTCTGTAAAAGATAATGGTTGTAAAAGAGGGGCTTTGTACGCTCAAAAAGAATTTCAAAATCCGACTAGAACTTTGACTACAACAATTGCGGTCGAAAATGGAGATTTAGCGGTTTTGCCTGTAAAAACTGATGGCGAAGTTCCCAAAAATATGCTTTTGCAGTGCATGGAAGTTGTCCGCCGGGCAAAATGCAGGCCACCCGTAAAGCGTGGCGATGTTTTGATTTACGATATTTTGGGAACCGGGGTGAATGTTGTGGCCTGTGCGGATTTGTAAAAATTCGGCAATTCCATCAATCTTCAGATGATATTTCCATGATTTTAATATCATCTAAACAAATGCTGCCCTTTAGGTCTGCGGCATCTGGGACAAATTCAAGTCCATAAACATCAGACCAGTCAAAAGGGTCATCATCAACATCAGTCACATTATACCATTTCCCACCGTCAAGATTAGTCCAGGCACCGGTTATTCTGAATTCGCTCAAAGGAATTTCGCAAAGGTACCATTCTCCTGGACTACATTCCGAAATAGGAAAATCATAAGCAAAACGCCATGGTATGTTGTCTTTTGTATCCGGTTCGACAAATCTGATTTGAAGATTTTGACTTTCGTCTTCTGTTTTTATGTAAAAATGAAGGCAGGTATTTTCTAAATCAGAAGCGGAAGTCAAATTTTTGTTTTTAAAGGTAAAAGTCAAATTGTTGTGACGGCTAAGGTCGGAAAGAAGATAATAAAATTTTCCTTCAGGGCAATCGCCTTTTCTAGAAGCTATTACAGAATTTTCGAGTGAATGCCAGATATTTGCTACGATATTTTTGCCAGGTAAATCGTCATACAAAACAAGGGGCAGACTTTGAGGTGATGGGGGATTTTGATTTTCAGTTCCAGCTCCTTCCGGCACATTAAAATCAAGAGCTTTTAAAATTCTAGGTTCAAGTCCGTAAGGGTATTCTAGATTATCTTTTCTAAAAAATGAAAAAACGTCATCATACCCCCAAATTGTGTAGGAAAGACCGAATTCCTGGAAAATTTTTCCAACAGTTTCAAACCATCTGATACGATCTTCGTAAGGGGCAGTTTTGCTGTAAACGCCAAACTCACCGACAAAAACGGGAACATCATATTTTATCGAAAAATCTACTGCCTTTTGCAGATCCGCATGCATAGTTTTTTCTGTTGCAACTGTCGGATAATAGGTTTTAAAGTCTTGTTCAAGATAGCTTCCTTTTGCAGCCCCTTCTAAAGCTGGCATTCTGTTTTTATCATACGGAAAAGGAATATCGTGCAAGGCCGCCAATTCATTTGAATTATCTACTCCCTGGTGGCTAAAATAAAAAGGATCGTAATAATGGAAGGAGTAAATTAAATTATCATCATTGAGGGGCTTAAGTTTTAACATTGCGTCTCTTCCTCCCCAGTTTGCACCGGTTACTACAACGGTATGCTTGGTATCATGCTCCCGGATTAAAGAAAGAATATCTTTTTGGATTTTTACCCAGGATTCCTGGCTGATTTGTGGTTCATTTAAAATTTCATAAAGAATATATTCGCTACGGTCTTTGTAGCGTTCTGCAATTTGTGGCCAGATTGTTTCAAGGTGTTTTCTAACTACTTTTGCGGAAGGATATTTTCCTTTGTTAAAAGAATGATTATCTATAATCAGGTAGATTTCTAATTCTTCGGCCCAGTCGCAAACTTGGTCCAGATAATTCCAGACAATTTCTTCAAGCTCGCCACTTTTGTCATCCATCATCATATAAAAATGAACTGGCAGGCGGACAACATCCACGCCAAGTTCTTTTAAGTTAAGAAAATCTTGGTAAGAATATTTATTCAGATTTGGAATGCCTTTTTCCCAAATTTCAAACCAGCTGGTCATGTTGACGCCTTTTGTAAATGGTGGCTGGATTGCCTTTTTTTGAGCAAAAAGATTTGTTGTTACAGAAAATAATAAAAAAGATACGAGGGTGAAAATTTTGATTTTTTTTGTCATGGAATGCTCCTTATGTAAGTATATTCTACTATACAAAAAAAAAGCGGAAGTGCTAGATCTTGAATATTATAATTTAAAAATTGCAATTTGTAGAGTGGGCGAGACGTGGAAAAGGTTCGAGGTGATGCCGGGCGGAGCGTGTAGCAGTTTAGCCACCGCAAGCGGAGCCGGGAGAAGTGGGGAAATTCTGGGGTGGAGGGAAAAATTTGCACTGAACTGAGGAATTTTGCACGGTAGCAATAAGTTTGTTTAGGACTAAGGGACCCTGAACCAAGTTCAGGGTGACGGCAACAGTTCTGGGGAATTTTTCACACCACCGGCAGGCCGGCTCAGCCGAGGAGGCCGAGCGTTAGCGAGCTGCGGAAGGCGACTAGGTGTCTAATCTGCCCTAAACACCCTTTCAATTCCTCATAATTTCCCTAGTTTTTTCCGAAAATTACTTATATGACTTTATCTGAATTATCTGATGAATTTTTGCTTTATCTTTCTGCTGTGAAGGGCTTTTCTAAAAATACTGTGGTTGGCTATGGAAATGACCTCAAAAAATTGCAGGAATTTTTGACGCCGGACCTTGATATAAAAACTATCACAAAGGAAAATCTTTCTCTTTGTATAGGAAAGCTTTCGACGGAAAAAAAGGCTTCGGCTTCGGTAAATCGTTTTATTGCGGCTGTGAGAGCTGTTTTTGCTTATGCCAGACAATTTGGATATATCGAAAAAAATCCTGCTTTGGAAATTAAGACTGTAAAAATTAAAAAAGAGGTTCCGGCTTTTATGACGCCAAAAGAGGTGGATACTCTTTGTCACCAGCCTTTGGAACATGAATTGCTTTGGGAAAGTCGGGATTATGCTCTTTTGACTATGCTTTATTCTTCGGGTTGTCGTATCAGCGAAATTACTAATCTTAAACTTGATGATTTTATAAATAATTTTCATGCGGCCCGGGTGACTGGAAAGGGTAATAAGCAGAGAATTGTTTATTTTACTGATGAATCTAGGAATGCTTTGGCTTTTTATCTTAAAGATAGAAAAAAAGTTTTGGATGCTCACAATATTTTGCAGCCGACTCATCAGCTTTTTATAAGTCAAAAAGGTCAGCCTTTGACGGTTGGTGGAGTGCGTTTTATTATTGATAAATATACTGGCGAAAAAGGGACTAAACATCACGTAAATCCTCATGCTTTCCGCCATACTTTTGCAACAAACTTGCTGGCAAATGGGGCGGATGTAAGGCTCGTTCAGGAGATGTTGGGACATTCTTCAATCAGCACGACCCAGCGTTACACTCATCTTACAAAAGAATCTCTGATTTCGATTTATAACAAGGCTATTCCCCGCGGTCACAAGTAATCCGGAAATAATCTGTAAATAAATTTTTCTTTTTATCTTTTCTTTTTTAATTAATCTTTCTATATTTAAACCTATGAGTAAGACAAAAATTAGAAGTACAACCATTTTGGCTGTAAAACGTAATGGCCAGGTTGCTATGGCAGGTGATGGCCAGTGTACTTTGGGAGAAACTGTTTGTAAGGGAAATTCTCGCAAAGTTCGTAAAATTTATGATGGAAAAATCTTAACTGGTTTTGCAGGTTCTGTTGCTGATGCTTTTACTTTGTTGGATCGTTTTGAAGTAAAGGTTAAGGAATATAATGGTGATATTATGCGGTCTGCTGTTGAATTGGCTAAAGCCTGGCGAACAGACCGTTCTTTGCAAAAACTTGAAGCAATGCTTTTGGTTGCTGATAAAAATAAGATTCTTTTGATTTCTGGTGATGGAAATGTAATTGAACCTGAACACGATGCAATTGCAATTGGGTCTGGTGGAAATTACGCTTATTCTGCTGCCTTGGCCTATCTTGATTCATCTGATTTGTCGGCAAAAGAGATTGTAGAAAAATCTTTGCATATTGCGGGCAGTATTTGTATTTATACGAACGAAAACATTACTGTAGAAACTTTGGAATAGTTGGTAGGAAAAATGGAAAAAAACACAAACCTTACACCAAAACAAATTGTAGAAAAACTGGATAATTACATTATCGGTCAGGATAAGGCTAAGAGGGCCGTTGCTGTAGCCCTCCGAAACCGTTTTCGTCGTCTAAAACTTGCAGATGATATTCGGGACGAGATTGCTCCAAAAAATATTATGATGATTGGTCCAACTGGTTGTGGTAAAACTGAAATTGCAAGACGGTTGGCAAAACTTTGCGGTGCTCCGTTTTTGAAAGTTGAAGCTACAAAATATACAGAAGTCGGATACGTTGGTCGCGATGTAGAATCTATGGTTCGTGACCTCATGGCTGTCGGCTATAATGATGTAAAAGCTGAAATGGAAGACGAACTCCGCGAAAAATCTGTCAGTATTGTTGAAGAAAAACTTTTGGATTTGCTTTTGCCTGGAAGTGGCAAAAAAGCAGAGAAAAAATCGACAAAATCTTCCGGGGCCAGCATTCAGCCTATGGGATTTTTGACTCAGTCTCAGTCAAATCCTAACGAAATTACAATTGATTTGAACAAGGCTGCAGAAGAAATGCAGGCAGAACTGGATGCGGCAAACAAGGCTGCGGCAGAAGCCCAGGCTAATGATGAAGCTGCTAAAACTGAAGCAGAAACTGCTGCAGAAAAAGCTGAAAAAGAAGCCGAAAATCATACCCGCGAAAAATTCCGCCAGATGTTGCGTGAAGGAAAACTTGAAGACCGCGAGGTTGATATGTTTGTTCACCGGGCTGCCCAAATGCCAAATATGGAAATTATTGCCGGTGGGTCGCTTGACGATTTGCAGAACAGCATGCAGGGAATTATGAGCATGATTAGTGGTGGCGGAAATCGAGGTGGCAAAAAACGTTCCGTAACTGTAAAAGAAGCTCGTAAAATCCTTACAGAAGAAGTTTTGGACAACATGGTTGACCACGACAAGGTTGCCGATATTGCAAAAGAAAGAGTTGAACAGAGTGGTATTATTTTTATTGATGAAATTGATAAAATTGCTGTTCACGGTGAAGGTCACGGACAGGACGTAAGCCGCGAAGGTGTTCAGCGAGATATTTTGCCAATTGTGGAAGGCAGCAACGTAAATACTAAGTTTGGGGTGGTTGATACAACCCACATCTTGTTTATCGCGGCTGGTGCTTTTTCGGTTGCGGCTCCAAGTGATTTGATTCCAGAACTCCAGGGACGTTTCCCTTTGCGTGTTGAGTTGGATTCTCTTCACAAAGAAGATTTTAAGCGAATCTTAAAAGAACCAAAAAATTCTTTGATTATGCAGTATACATCTTTGCTTGAAACCGAAGATGTAAAACTTGACATTACCGAAGACGCAATTGACCGAATGAGCGAAATTGCAGAGCAGGTCAACTCTACCAACGAAAATATTGGGGCCCGCCGTCTTCATACAATCATGGAAAAAGTTCTGGCTGATATAAATTTTGAAGCTGATGAGCACAAGGGCGAAACAATCACAATTGATGCCCCTTATGTTGACAGTAAACTTACAGATATAACTCAGAGCGATGATTTGTCGCGATATATTCTGTAATTTTTTTGTAATTTTTCTGTAGTTGAGCTAATTTAGGTGATTATGAAAAGCATTTCTGATACTACAAAAGGGGTAATTTTAATAATAACCTCTGCATTTTGTTTTGCCTTGATGGCGGTTTTTGTACGACTTGCAGGGGATATTTATTTTGTGCAAAAAGCCTTTTTCAGAAATGCTGTCGCCTTTATTATTTCTTTTATAGGATTGTTTTCTGATTACAAAAAAAATGGGAAATCTGCAATCATAATTCCAAAAGGTTGCTTGATTTTCCTTTTTGCCAGGGCAATTTCTGGTTCGGTTGGGATTTTTGGAAATTTTTACGCTGTTGACCGCCTGGTTTTGTCAGATGCGGCCATTCTAAACAAAATGGCCCCTTTCTTTACGATTGTTTTTTCTTTTTTCATCATGAAAGAAAAAATTAAACCCCTGCCATTTTTTGCAATTGTCGTTGCTTTTCTTGGTTCAATTTTGATTGTAAAACCAAGTCTTAATTTTACCCAGACTTTGCCTTCCCTGGCAGGTTTTGCCGGCGGACTTGGTGCTGGCTTTGCCTACGCCTGCGTGCGAAAACTGGGGTCTTTAAAATGCAACGGAAAAATCATCATTTTCTTTTTCTCTGCTTTTTCTATGCTGATTTCCGTGCCTTACATGATTACGTCCTACAATCCTATGACTTTGCAGCAGTTAATTTTTCTGATCGCTTCCGGGGCTTGTGCGGCTGGCGGTCAGTTTACAATCACCGCGGCCTATTATCACGCTCCTGCTAGAGAAATTTCGATTTACGATTATTCGCAGATAATTTTTTCTACGCTTTTGGGATTTGTTTTTTTCGGCCAGCTTCCGGATTATTTGAGCGTAATTGGATACATTATCATCATTGCGATGGCTGCAATAAATTTCTTCTACAACAGAAAAACTCATAAAATCGAAAATGAAAAAGGGCCTTCTGAAAAGGCCTAGAAACTTTGCAAGGCGCCTGGTGACGGATTTTTTTACGGCGTATTTTTTTACTCTTCCGCCTTTGCGTTATAAATCAGTTCCGGATGATATTCAAAGTGCATATTGTCCCAGATTCCCCACTTTCCGCCCCAGATAAATCCCTGGTCTTCAAAAATGTCTATTACTTTTTGGGGTGGCATCCAGCGGTCTTTGAGAGGAGTGAGCATCCAGCTTTCTGGATTTTTGTCTTTTGCCCAACTCCAGTAAACTTCCTTGCCCTTGTAGGATTTTGGCCGAATATCAATGGCAATTCCTAGGCTGTGAAATGATTTTCGATTTGTGTTTACAATTACCCGCCAAAAATATCCTTCGTTTTTGCTGATTGATTTTACAAAATCACTGACTTCTTGATTTTCTTTTGCAGCCTGATTGATTTTTTCCTCCACTTTTTTTAAGGGCTCTAACAGCCTTTCGTGGACATTCACCTTGAACCCTAAAAAATTCACTCCAACAATGTGCTTTTCAAGGCTAGCCCTGGTGTGTGAATCATAAATTTCGTCAAAAAAGAACATGGGGGTGCCGGCTCCGTTTTTGCGATTTTCGTCAGACCCGAAATTTTTCATGGCTTCAATTTCTTCCTGGGTAAAATCGGCCGGGTCGGCTAGCGGTTTTTTGTAATCGTAGTGATATAGAAGGGTCCAGTATTTTTCTTTGTTTTTCAATTCAGATTCTGGTAGCATGCTTCCATTGTTCCAATAAAGGACGGACTTTTTTGTCCCTAAATCCATGGTGATTTTCCAATCTTCTTTTTCCGAGTCCCATTCAGGGGTAAAAATAATGTCTGGATAGGCTTTTTGAAAAATTTCCAGTTTTTCTGGGGCAGCTTTTCGAGATTTTTGATTTTTTGAGGAC
>CAZGDL010000012.1:0-25092 GCA_964525075.1 uncultured Treponema sp. | reverse complement strand
AGGGTGGATATTCCTAACCAGAATGTGCAGTTTGTGGTAATTCCCTCCTAGTTGTCCGCATTTTTGTAAAACACTATAATGGAAGTCTCTAAAAATTGCAATTTTTAGAGGCTCCCTTAATTTTAATTTACAAAATGTAACAGAGGTTTCCCATGATTGTAATGAAATTTGGCGGCTCGTCGGTCGCAAATGCAGAAAGAATTAAGCATGTTGCTTCAATCATAAAGGCTTACCAGGATAAACGTCCTGCCGTAGTTTTGTCTGCTATGGGTGATACCACAGACCATCTTTTGGATGCGGCTGATAAGGCAGTAGAAGGGATTGTTGATGTAGCCGGCGTTGCAAAACTTCACGAAGAAACAGCGGCTGAACTTGGAATTAAAATCGAAACAATTCAGGCTCTTTTGTCAGAACTCAAACAACTTTTAACCGGCATTTCCATGCTCAAAGAAATCAGTAAACGTTCCCGCGACTATCTGGTTTCGTTTGGTGAAAGAATGTCTGTCAGAATGATGGCTGCCTATCTTGAATCACAGGGAATTCCTGCAAAATTTTATGATGCTTGGGATATTGGAATAGTTTCGGACTCAAATTTTATGTCTGCAGAACTTTTGGACGAAGTTTGGGAAAATATCCCCCATCATCTTAATGCTTATAAAAATGGTGATGATGATTTTATTCCAATTGTAACCGGATTTATTGCTAAAGATAAAAAAGGAAATATCACAACTTTGGGACGGGGTGGTTCTGATCTCACTGCAACTATGATTGGTGCTGCAATGGATGCCGAAGAGGTTCAAACCTGGAAAGATGTTGACGGTATTTTGACAACTGATCCTCGTGTCGTAAAAGACGCAAAGCCTGTTCCAGAGGTTACTTACGAAGAAGCCCAGGAATTGGCTATGTTCGGCTCTCAGGTTTTGCACCCTCGTTCTATGTTGCCAGTTCGCAAGACCGGCACTCCTGTCCGTGTAAAAAATTCTTACAATATTACAAGTCCTGGAACTATCATCGTGGAAAAACACACTGGAAAAGTTCCACCAGTTTGTGCAATTACAACTGTAAAACATATTACTGTCATTGATATTGTATCTTCTCGTATGCTGGGGGCTTGTGGCTTCCTGGCTCATATTTTCAATAATTTCCTAAAATGGAATATCAGCATTGATGTAATTGCCACTTCCGAAGTTTCTGTTTCCCTTACTGTAAATACAAAAGCTGATTTGTCTGGCTTGATTGCGGATTTGGAGCAGGCTAGCCAGGTTACAGTCCGTCAGAACAAGGCAATTGTGACAATTATTTGTGATGCCGCCCATTCTTCTGCCATTTTGGCATCGGGTTTTGACGCCCTTGCCGATGAAGGTATAAATGTGCAGATGATTTCTCAGGGAGCTAGCAAAGTCAATATCAGTATGATTGTTGATGATGATGAAGCCGAAAAAACTGTACAGATTTTGCACAGTGCATATTTTAGCTGATAGAAAAGTTTTGCTGATGGTTTGACGTACGTCATTCCGAACTTGTTTCGGAATCTCAAAGTCTTAATTTTTTATAGAAAGTGCCGCTAACGCGGTGTTTATGAGGTATTAAAAATGAAAATTGCTTTAGTCGGATATGGAAAAATGGGGCATATGATTGAACAGTGTGCAAAACGGGATGGCCACGAAGTTGTTGTTACAATTGATACTATGGCTGATGACGCCCAGGTGAAAATCCCTGCCGGAGATGGCCAGGCTCTTGCCCGGGCTGTAAAATCGAGTGGGGCAGAGGGAATTATTGAATTTACCCACCCGTCTGCAGTTATCGGAAATATCAAGGCACTTTTGCCTTTGGGCTTGCCCCTGGTTGTCGGAACTACTGGCTGGAATGATAAGCATGAAGAAATCGCAAAACTTGCAGACCAGGTTGGCGGTACAATCATGACTGCTGGTAATTTTTCGATTGGCGTAAATATGTTCTACAAAATCGTAGAAGAAGCTGCAAAAATTATGGCCGACTATCCTGAATATGATGTTGCAACTTGGGAAGCTCATCATAATCAAAAAGCGGATTCCCCTTCCGGGACTGCCCTTGAAATTGCTCGTCGTATAATGTTGGGCAACAGTACAAAAACCGAAATTGTGACGGATGCCTTCCACGAAAAACCTCAGGCAAATCAGTTGCACGTTTCTTCAACTCGTTGTGGAAATATCCCTGGAACTCACAAAGTTTTCTTTGACGGGACTGCCGATACAATCGAACTTACCCACACAGCTCGCAGCCGCGAAGGTTTTGCAGTTGGCGCAGTAAAATCTCTGGCTAAACTGGATTCTGCCCTCAAAACTGGAAAGCTGGCAAAAGGTAATTTGTACGGCTGGAATGATTTGTTTTAAGATTTTTTAAAAATTCCCCAAAGTCACAAAATTTGAAAATGCAATCAACCCCTGCGAAATTGTAAAAAGCAGGAGGTTGATTTTTTTTGCATATTTAAAATGGAAGCGGTTTATATCCAAAATATAAAATCCTATATGAAAAAAGCCCAAACTAGTTCCCAAAAACATCAGAACAGCGGAAAGCCCAAAATCATAACAAATCCTAACTAGGGAAGTAAAATGTAGAAGGCTTCCCACCGCCATTGCAATCAAAAACAGGGCGTATTCAAAAATCTTCTTTTTTCCACTTTTTATCAAAATAAAAATCGCAACTCCAACATAAAAAATCGTCATCACAATTTCCAGCCAGGTCGCAATTTTGTTGATATAAAAAACTGACCTGTAAAGTTCTAGCCAGACAGCAATCGCAAGCAGATATGTAAAACTGAAAAAGATTTTACAAACTTTTTTATTTTCAAATAAAAATAAAATTTCAGAGATTGTAGAAAGCCCCAGACTGATAGCCGTAATCCAAATTGTGTGTTCAGAGTCCGGCAAATAATCCTGCAAAAATAAAATATTTAAGGCCGCCATCAAAGGCAGCAGAAAAGCCGAGGTAATTTTTTCCATCAGACTAATCTTTTTTATAGAAGCAAAAATATAAAGTCCCAGTGTGATGATTATAAGACCAAGTAAAATCCAGTTTGCATTATTCATAAAAAATCCTTTTATCAGCTATTGAACCTGTCATTTCGAACTCGTTCCGATTTCAGAAAATCCGTCATTCCGGACTCGTTCCGGAATCTCAATTGGTAGAATTGACTCTTTTTATCTTATCACATTTTAAGGGGTTTTGCTTAATTGCTTTTTGTTTTTCTATAAATTATAATTTCAACCATTAAAATCGGGCAAATGTTTCGATTTTTTTGGAAACTTCTATTTGAGGGTAAATATATGACAATTACTGAAATGCTTGGTCAGAGCGGACTTCTGACTTTGCTGGGTATGGGTGTCGTTTTTGCTTTTATCATCATTTTGATTTTGTGTATGAAACTGCTTCACGTAGTTCTTCATGCTCTAAAACTTGATGTTGATAAAAAAACTGATGCTCCAGTGGCTTCAACTCCAGCCCCAAAAGCTGGTGATGATGGTGCAATCGTTGCTGCAATCGCAGCTGCCGTACATGACAAGGCATTAAAATCGTAATTTAGGAGAATATAGAAAAAATGGCTAAAGTTGGAATTACTGAACTTGCAATCCGTGATGCACATCAATCGCTTCACGCAACTAGAATGACTACTGCTGATATGCTTCCTGCATGTCCGCTTCTTGATAAAGCCGGCTACAAATTTGTAGAAGGCTGGGGTGGAGCAACTTACGACTCTTGTATCCGCTTTTTGAATGAAGATCCTTGGGATCGCCTCCGAAAATTACACGCTGCAATGCCAAATACCAAAATCATGATGTTGCTTCGTGCTCAGAATCTTCTTGGCTATCGTCATTATGCTGATGATGTTGTTGAAAAATTCGTTGAAACAGCCGCAAAGAACGGTATCGACGTTTTCCGTATTTTTGATGCTTGTAATGACCCTCGTAATATGGAATGTGCTACAAAAGCTGCTAAAAAAACTGGCAAGCACGTTCAAATGGCTATTTCTTATGCCGTAACTCCTTATCATACAATCGAAAAATATGCAGAATTGGCAAAAACTTATGCTGATTTTGGTGCAGATTCTATCTGTATTAAGGATATGTCTGGTCTTTTAAAACCTTATGTTGCTTATGATTTGGTAAAAGCCATTAAAGCAAAGGTCGATTTGCCAGTCGAAATCCACTCTCACGCAACAACAGGTCTTTCTGTTGCAACACTTTTGAAATCTGCAGAAGCCGGTGCTGATATTCTGGATACTGCAATTTCTTCTATGTCTATGGGAACTTCTCATTCTCCAACAGAAACAGTTGTAGAAATGCTCAAAGGTACAGATTATGACACAGGTCTTGATACAAAAGCCCTGCTCGAAATTGCTGCATATTTCCGCGAAGTTCGCAAACATTATTCTGCATTGGAATCATCATTCTTGGGAGCTGATACTCGTATCCTTCTTTCTCAAGTTCCTGGCGGAATGCTTTCAAACCTTGAATCTCAGCTTAAACAGCAGAATGCTGGTGACAAAATGGACCAGGTTCTTGCAGAATTGCCAATCGTTCATAAAGATGCAGGATATGTTCCTCTTGTAACTCCAACTTCTCAGATTGTTGGAACTCAGGCTGTTATGAATGTTTTGATGGGCCGCTACAAGACAATGACCCAGGATTTCAGAAATCTGATTACTGGCCGTTTTGGAAAATTGCCAGCTGATGCAAATCCAGAACTTGTTAAAAAGGCTCTGGAACAGAATAAAATGGAAGAAGTTGTTACTTGCCGTCCAGCAGACCTTATTGAACCAGAATGGGATAAAATGGTCGAAGAATCAAAGAAAAATGGTGGAGACGGTTCTGATGAAGACGCTCTTACTTACGCAATGTTCCCTAATGTTGCTCCAAAATTCTTTGCTGAACGTTCAAAAGGCCCAGTAGACGCTGCAACCGCATTTGCTAAAAAAGAAGCTACCCCTGCACCTGCTAAAGAAAACAAGGGGTCTTCTTACACAATCAATGTAAATGGTTCTGCTTATAATGTAACAACAGGTCCTGCCGGCGATTCTATGTCTGTAAACGTAAATGGAACTTCTTACAATGTTTCATTTGGTGCTCCAGGTTCTGCTCCTGTTGCTACACCAGTTGCTTCTTCTGCTTCTGCAAGCCCAGCTGCTACAGTTACAGGCGGAGTTGATGTTACAGCTCCAGTTGCAGGTACATTGTTGCGTTATGCAGTTGAACCTGGTACTCAGGTTAAAAAAGCTGATACTGTAATCATCATTGAATCTATGAAAATGGAACTTGAAGTAAAAGCTCCAGAAGCCGGGGTAATTTCATTTACCGTACAGCCTGGTTCTCAGATTCAGGCAGGCCAGACTTTGGCAAAACTTGGTGGAGTTGCAGTTGCTGCTCCAGTTCAGGCTGCCCCAGTTGCTTCTCCTGCCCCAGCTCAGCCAGCACCTGCCCAGACAGCTCCAGTTGCTTCCGGTTCTGGTACTCCAGTAAAAGCTCCTGTCGCAGGAACTTTGCTTAGATATGCAGTTGCCGAAGGGGCATCAGTAAAACCTGAAACTACAATTGTAATCATCGAATCTATGAAAATGGAACTCGAAATTAAGGCTGGAACAGCAGGTAAAGTTCACTTTGTTGCTTCAACTGGTTCACAGATTGCTCAGGACACTGTCCTTGCGGAGATTCAGTAATGGAAACAGAATTAAACAAAAAAAATGATAAGTTCAAAACATTCAGAACTTGTGCAATTATTTGTCTGATTGCCCTTGTCGTTTCATTTGCCAGTTGTGGATCTTCTACTTCCAGCAAAAATGAAGGTGCAAAGGCAAGTCTTGGTTCTACAACAATTGTAAAAGGGTCAGAAAATATTCCTTTTATTTCTGTAAAAACATTTTTTGTAAATATCTGCAAAAACACAGGTATTTATAAAATTATCCACACAGAAACTCCTGAAGAAATTGCACTGCAGGCAGAAAAAGAAGCCTTAGCAGATGCTGCAGCTGCCGAAGATCCTTTTGCAGGAAAAACAGTTCCTGGCTGGCAGTCATTTGTTATGATGGCTATAGGATTTTTGATTGTTTACCTGGGAGCAGCAAAAGGTTTTGAGCCGCTTCTCCTTATACCAATCGGATTTGGTACAATTCTGGTAAACATTCCTGGTGGTGGAATGGGGGCGGCTCCAGATGGCATGCTTCATATCATTTACAAAGCCGGCGTTGGAAACGAATTCTTCCCGATGCTGATTTTTATGGGAATTGGTGCTATGACAGACTTTGGTCCACTTATCGCCAATCCTAAAACTGCCCTCCTTGGTGGTGCAGCCCAGCTCGGTGTATTTGCTACACTTTTCGGCGTTGCCCTTATGAACTACATTCCAGGTATTGACTACACGATGAAGCAAGCTGCTGCCATTGCCATTATTGGTGGTGCAGATGGTCCTACATCGATCTACGTATCTGGAAAACTGGCTCCAGAAATGATGGCCGTAATTGCGGTTGCCGCTTATTCTTACATGGCACTCGTTCCAATGATTCAGCCACCAATCATGAAGCTTCTTACAACTAAAAAAGAACGTCAGATAAAAATGAAGCAGTTGCGACCTGTTTCAGACACAGAAAAAACACTTTTTCCAATCATGCTTTTGATTGTAACTGCCCTTTTATTGCCACCTGCAGCTCCACTTATTGGTATGCTTGCCTTTGGTAACTTTATTAAGCAGTGCGGTGTCGTTGAGCGACTTTCTAAGACAATGGAAAATGAAATGATGAATATCGTTTCAATTCTTCTTTCTCTTGGCGTTGGTTCTCAGATGACCCCAGAAAAAATCATGAATCCAAACTCTTTGGGAATTATTGTTCTTGGTCTGCTTGCATTCGCAATTGCAACTGCCGGTGGTGTCCTTATGGCAAAATTTATGAACCTTTTCCTCAAAGAAAAAATCAATCCGCTTATTGGTTCTGCCGGAGTTTCTGCCGTTCCAATGGCTGCCCGCGTTTCAAACAAAGTTGGTATGGAAGAAGATCCTTTGAACTTCCTTCTCATGCACGCAATGGGACCAAACGTTTCAGGCGTAATTGGTACAGCAATTGCAGCCGGAGTTTTCATCGCCGTTTACGGAATGTAAACTTTTTAGTAGAAGGTTCTGGGGGACATTTAGTCACCCAGTCGCCTTCCGCGGCGGTCGTCATCCCGAACTTGATTCGGGATCTTCGCTCGGCCTCCTCAGCCTCCCCTAGAGGGAGGCTTGCGGTGGCTAAACCGCTCCACGCTCCACCCGCCATATCTGGCTGGTCTTAAAAATCCTATCCCGGTTTTTATTTCAACTTTCCATCAAACTACACAAAAAAAATTAATTCAAAATTAACTTAAAAAAAACATAAAATTAAGTGTTTTTTACTATGTAAATTGTACAGTCCTATGATAAAATAGTAACATTATGGTAGGAATAAAAATTAACAAAACTGTACGAAATGTCATTATTGCAATCGTTGTTATTGTACTGATTTTCGTAGTTTCAAGTCTTATTCCAGATAAGGGATTTAGTGAGAAGTATGAGGGGTATGACTTAGTCACCTCTGTAGGAGCTACTTCTACTACAAAAACTTACACTGAATATCAGGAAGAACACAAAAAAGCAAAAAATCCTGACATCACTGTAAATGTGGATGTGTTCGCTTATGACGAAGAAAAATCATATGGCACACACGCTGAATCTGATTATTATGGAAAAAATGTTGTTGTTACAGAAGACCGTTCTTCTGCAACTTGGTATGTAGATGTTCCACAAGCAGGTTTCTATAACATTTCAATGGAATACATTGCCATTCCATCTAGAAACGTAAATATGGAACGCATTCTCTACATTAATGATGAAATGCCTTTTAGTGGGGCAGATGTCCTTTCTTTCTTCAGATTATGGAAAGATGGTGGCCCAATTAAATTCGATAACCAGGGCAACAGTATTCGTCCATCACAGGTTGAATTCTATGAATATCAGACTGTTTTGTTCAAAAGTGACCTGGGTTATGAAGTTGAACCATATCGTTTCTATTTTAATGAAGGTTTAAATACTATTACCTTGGAATCAACAAATGAACCAATGGCAATCAGTAATATTTCTCTTACACCTGTTATTAAATACGATACTTATGAACAATATCTGGCAAAACAGAAATCAAAGCCTGAAAATTACACAGAAAAAGATGTAACAATCAAAATTCAGGGTGAAGATTCTATCAGACGCTCAGATCCTTCTTTGTTTGCTCGTTACGACCGTTCTTCTGCAACAACAGAACCAAACAGCGTAACAAAAACAATCCTCAACTATTCTGGTGGTGATTCTTGGAAATCTCCTGGACAGTGGATTGAGTGGGAAATGGATGTTCCTTCTGATGGCTGGTATACAATTTCTGTAAAAGGTCGCCAGTTCTATCAGCGTGGTTATGTAGCCTGCCGTTCAGTTTATATTGATGGCGAAATTCCAGTTGATGGTCTTAAATCTGTAGGCTTTGCTTATAGTTCAGACTGGTCTCTGGTAACTCTTAGCGATGCAAACAAAAATCCTTACAAGTTCTATCTTGATAAAGGTAAGCACACAATCCGCCTCGAAGTAACTTTGGGCGAAATTGGTTCTGTTATTAATGATTTGCAGGATAGCATTTACCGTTTGAACATCATCTACCGAACAATTCTCGTTCTTACAGGAACAAATCCTGACCAGTTCCGTGATTACAAGATTGACCAGGTTTATCCAAACGAAGTAGAAGCTATGATGCTCGAAAGCCGCCGTCTTTACAAACAGATTGACCGCTTTGTTGCAATCACTGGTGAAAAATCAGATAAAATTGCTCCTGCAGAAACACTTGCAATTCAGCTTGAACAATTCTATAAACGTCCAGATAAAATCACAAAAGCATTCTCTAACTTTAAGGACAATATCACATCTCTTGGTTCTTCTTTGCTTACAATGACAGAATCAAAACTCGATGTTGACTATATCCTCGTTCAGAGTGCAAATGACAAAATTAAGTCGGTAAAAGCAAACTTCTTTAAGAATGCCGGCCACGAAATTGCGTCATTCTTTGCATCATTCTTTGTAGATACTACAAACCTTGGTAACGTTTATGAAGAAGATTCTGAACACTTGATTGAAGTTTGGATTGTAACAGGTCGTGACCAGAGCCAGATTCTCAAAAATATGATTGATGATTCTTTCTCTCCTCAGTCTGGAATCAATGTAAACGTAAAACTTATCAATATCAACTCTTTGCTTACTGCGGTAGTTGCAGGAAATGGTCCTGATGTTGTAATTTCAGCTTATTCTAGGGCCCCTGTTGATTATGCCCTCCGTAATGCAGTTGTAGATTTAAGACGTTTTAGTGATTGTGATGAAGTTCTCAAAGTCTTTAAGCCAAGTGCCTACGAGCCTTATGAATACAATGGTGGACTTTTTGCCCTTCCAGAAACAGAAACATTCAACCTTTTGTTCTATCGTAAAGATATTCTTGAGCAGCTGGGCCTCGAAGTTCCACAGACTTGGGATGAACTTATCGAAATCCTCCCAACTCTCCAGGGTAATAACCTTGCTGTAGGTATTCCTTATCCAACTTTGGCAACTGCCGAAGGTGATATTTTGACCTACTATTCTATGGTTTACCAGCGTGGTGGTTCGGTTTACAACGAATCTGGAACTAAGTCTGTAATTGATAGCGAAGAAGGCGTTACAGCATTTAAACAGTATTCAAGTTTCTACAATAGTTATGGATTACCTCAGATTTTCGACTTCTTGAGCCGTTTCCGTACTGGTGAAATGCCACTTGGTGTTCAGAATTATACTTCTTACAATACTTTGTCAGTTTCTGCTCCAGAAATCCGCGGACTTTGGGATTTTACCTACCTGCCTGGTACACTCCGCGAAGATGGAACAATTGACCGTTCAAATGTAGCAAGTACAGTTTGTACAATGATGATTAAGAAGGGTATGGATATTTCAGATTTGTTGAGTTCTGAAGATGTAAAGAATATTTCTTATGATTCATTCTATGCACAGAAAATTGCCGATGAAATTGCTCCAAAAGTCGATGAAAAGACTTACAACGAAGTAATGAAAAATGAAACTCGTATGCAGGATTCTTGGCAATTTATGAAATGGTGGGCTTCTACCGAAACTCAGGTTCGTTTTGGACGTGAGCAGGAAGCTGTTCTTGGTTCTTCTGGACGTTATGCAACTGCAAATGTTGAAGCTTTGCGCCAGCTTTCATGGAATTCTAAACAGATTGAAATTCTTGAAGATTCCCTTGATGAAAGTGTAGGGGTTCCTGAAGTTCCTGGAAGTTATTACACAGCCCGTCACGTTGTAAACGGTATTCGTAAAGTTTGCAACGAAAAAGAAGACCCTCGAGAAACTCTTATTGATTACACTCGTAAAGTTAATGAAGAGTTGACTCGTAAACGTCAGGAATTCAATCTTCCTGTTGAGGAGTAAGTTATGAGCGAAATGTGGACTAAATATTTCAATAAAAAGAAACTTGCTATCAGTGATACAGCCCGCCGTGCAAAGACTCTGAGTTTTTGTTACTGGTTCTTGTTACCGTATGCAATTTTGTTTATTACATTTAATGTTTTGCCAATGCTGACTTCAATTTATTACAGTTTTACAAACTTTAATATTTTGGAAAAGCCAGATTTCATTGGTGCTAGAAACTATATCAACCTTTTCCTTCAGGATGAAGTTTTCCAGACTGCCGTAAAGAATACTTTCCTTATTGCAATTATTACAGGTCCTGTTGGATATATTATGGCATTTTTGTTTGCTTGGCTTATCAACGAACTTCCGAATAAAATCCGTATGTTTGTTGTATTTTTCTTCTATACACCATCTATCGCTGGACAGGCTTATTTGATTTTCAAAACCTTGTTCAGTGATGACCGTTATGGTTGGGTAAATGCCTGGTTAATCAAAATTGGATTTATCAATCAGCCAATCACCTTCCTTACTGACCCTAGGTATACAATGAAAGTTGTCATTCCTGTAATCTTGTGGATGTCACTTGGTACAGGCTTCCTTTCTTTTGTTGCTGGTTTGAAAGGTATTGATAAAGCTCAGTATGAAGCCGGTTATATTGACGGTGTTCAGAACCGCTGGCAGGAATTGTGGTATATCACACTTCCAAACATGAAGCCAATGCTTTTGTTCGGAGCTGTAATGTCTATCACAACTGCATTCAACGTTTGTGATGTTCCTATGAACCTTGCAGGTTATCCTTCAACCGACTATTGTGCTCGAACTGTAGTAACTCACTTGTTCGACTACGGTTTTACTCGATTTGAAATGGGATACGCTTCTGCAATTGCGACGGTTTTGTTCCTTACTATGATTATTTGTAACAAAATCATTCAGTCTCTATTGAACAGAGTAGGACACTAATAGGGGAGGCTGAAAATGAGTAGAAAAAATAAATATTTGCAGGATGGACCAGTTATCCATCATTATAAATACAGACGAAAGCCAAATCGTTCGATTGGTGGTGATATTGGAGTTTATATCTTCTTAGCCATCTTCTCTGTGATTATGGTTTTCCCATTGGTATTCAACATCTCAAGTTCTTTAAAGCCTTTGGATGAATTGTTGCGAAATCCTCCAACATTCTTCCCAAGAAACCCAACTTTGAGAAACTATTCCGATTTGTTTGTAACTTTGAGTCAGTCTTGGGTTCCATTCTCAAGATACGTATTCAATACAATCTTCGTTACTTTGGTTGGTACTGTTGGACACGTAATCATCGCTTCAATGGCAGCTTATGTACTTTCTAAATACAACTTCCCAGGCGGAAACTTGTTCTTTAGACTTGCCGTAGTTGCTTTGATGTTCTCTGGTTACGTAACAGGTATTCCAAACTATATGATTATGTGTCGTCTTCACATTGTTGATACATATTGGGCTCCAATTCTTCCAGCTATTGGTGCTTCTTTGGGACTCTTCCTTATGAAGCAGTTCATGGAAGGCTTCCCAATGTCAATTATTGAAGCTGCAAAGATTGACGGTGCCCACGAGTTTACAATTTTCTGGCGTCTTGTAATGCCAAACGTAAAACCTGCTTGGCTTACAATTTCAATCTTTACTATCAATAACTTGTGGAATAACCCTCAGACAACAGTTATTTATACAGAAAGTAAAAAGATGATGTCTTACGCATTGAGCCAGATTCAGGCCGGTGGTATTGCCCGTACAGGTCAGGCATCAGCCGTAATCGTATTTACAATGGCAGTTCCTATCATCTTCTTTATCTTCTCACAGAGTCAGATTTTGGAAACAATGGCCACATCTGGACTTAAGGACTAGCGCTATGAATAGACGAAGATTATTAATTACAATTGCAAGTCTTTTCACGTTATGTGCAGGACTTTTTGCTGTTGGCGATACTTACATTTATGATGTTTGGAATAATATTGAAAAATCTCCAGATATGTACAGGGTTGTAAATGTTGCCTATGCCGAATCTTTCGGATTAGAGAAAAAATTTGTTTCTCCGTCAAATATTTTTTGTAAGGGAAATAAACTTTATGTAGTAGATTCAGGAAACAATCAGATTGTTGAATTGGAATACACTGAATCAAAAAATCTTGAATTTGTTAGGGTTATTGACAGTTTTAATGCTCCGGAAGGAATTGTTAATACTTTTGCTAATCCTACTGATATTTTTATCAACAAAGATGATTCGATTTTCGTTGCTGACAGGGATAACGGGCGTGTTGTAAAACTTGATAAAGATTTGAATTATCTTCTTACATTTATCGAGCCTGATGATGCAACTTACGAAAAAGGAAAGACTTTCTATCCTGAAAAAGTTGTTGCAGATTCAAAGGGACGTGCCTACGTTCTGGCAAGAAACGTAAACAAAGGTTTTATCAAGTATGAAGCTGATGGAAAATTCACAGGATTTTTTGGTGCCAGCGAAGTAACTTATCAGTGGACTGATTATATTTGGAAAAAACTTGCCACCAGGGCTCAGCGTGAGCAGATGGAAGCTTTTGTTCCAACAGAATATTCTGGCTGCTATATAGATTCTGATGGGTTTATTTATGCAACCGTAAAAACTTTCAAAAACTGGGAACTTTTAAGCGACCAGGCAAAACCAATCCGCCGTCTTAATGCTCTCGGAAACGATATTTTAATTAAGAGTGAAGTGCCTCCTGTAGGAGATTTGCAGTGGGGAACTTCGGTTGGTCTTGATAGCCCATCACACTTCAATGATGTTACAGTTTTGAATAATGATATTTACGTTGCTATTGATGAAAACCGTGGCCGTCTTTTTGGTTACAATAACCAGGGCTTAATGCTTTTTGCTTTTGGTAATTCAGGAAACATCGACGGGTATTTCAAACTTCCAGTTGCAATTGAACATATTGGTAGAGACCTTTTTGTTCTTGACCAGCCAAATGGATCAATTACAGTTTTCACACCAACAGAATATGGTAACATGATTTACAACGCTACAGAATATTATGCTTCTGGAGAATACGACGAATCTGCTGCAGAATGGGAAAAAGTTCTTAAACTCAACGGAAACTATGACTTGGCTTACGAAGGTTTAGGAAAATCTTGTCTCCGCCAGAACAGATATGAAGATGCAATGAATTATTTCAAAACAAAGAGATATGCTAGAAGTTATTCTAAAGCCTTCATGTACTACCGAAAGGATTGGATCGAAGCTAATTTAGGTTGGATTTTGGGACTTCTTTGTGCAATTATCTTCATTCCTTTTATTATTAAGCATATTAGAAAATTTGTAAGGGAGCTGAAATCATTATGAGTTATATAACAAAAAAACTGAGTACTTTTGCTCAAAAAGAAACGTATATTCATTTTTTGAAGACTCTTCGCTATTCTTTGCACGTAATCAGCCACCCGGCAGACGGATTTTGGGATTTGATTCATGCTAAGCGAGGTTCTTACGCCGCTGCAAACTTTATTGTAATCATGACGGTTTTGACCCACATCTGGAAACTTCGTTTTACAAGTTTTGTTTGTATCAGCGTAAACTGGGAAGAAGTAAACGTTCTTATGGAAATAGCAACAATCCTCCTTCCACTTGTAATTTTCGTTATCTGTAACTGGGCGGTCACTACGCTTTTTGACGGAAAAGGCCACCTGGGCGATGTTTACATGGGAACTGGATATGCACTTACACCTTACGTTCTTCTTCAAATTCCTATGATTATCATCAGTAATTTTATTACAAGAGATGAAACAGCCTTCTACGATGTTTTGAATACTGTCAGTTTCTTATGGGTTATAGTTTTACTTTTCATGGCTATGATGATGATTCACCAGTACAGTTTCGGAAAAACTTTGTTGTTTACAATAATCACTTTGTTCGGAATGTTGGTTTTCATCTTTATTATGATGCTGTTTTTCAGCCTTATTTCTCAGGGAATTGCATACTTCGTTTCCCTCGTTCGAGAAGTAATCTTTAGGTTGAACTGATAGGGCAGGGAAAAAAGACTATGGAAAAGAAAGAAACAAAAAAATCAAAAATGCCGGAAGGTTATATTGGCCGACCAAAGCCAATGAAAACAAAGACTTTTGAATTTCATAAACCGACAAAGGCTTTTTATATCAAACTTGCAATTCTTCTCGTAATAATTGCTTTTATTGCCTATATCGTAATGCGACTTATTGATGTAGCTGCTTATCATCAGCCAGATTTTGACTATTACGAATATAGCGAAGCTAATTCTTCAAAAGAATTTGTGCTTGAATCTAAGTCTCTGCGTTTTGAATTAGATCCTACAACTACGCAGTTTACGATTTTGCAGAAAAATACAGGTAAAATTTGGTATTCAAATCCAGAAAACCTCGATGCTGATCCAATCGCACTCGCAAAAGAAAAGAACAATATGCGTTCTACACTTTTGATTAAATTTTCTACAGAAAACGGAACTACAGAAGTTTATGATTTGTATTCAAACAGTGTAAAACGTAATTTTTACAATGTTGTAAAAGATGGAAGCCGAATCAGAGTTGATTATACTGTAGGTCAGATGAATCGTGAGTATATCATTCCTTTGATGATGTACCAGTCTGATTACGATAAACTTACAGCAGATTTCTCTAAATCAGAATTGAATACTGTAACTCGTGCTTATCGTCATTATTCTCTCTCTACTATGGGGGCAACGGATAATACTTCTGAACTTTTGGAAAAATATCCTGAGTTAAAACACGAAGACTTGTATCTTCTTTTTGATAATACCCAGAAGTTTATGAAAGAAAAACTTGAAGGCATTTTCAAAGATCACGGTTTTACTTATGAAGAATATGAAAGATTAAAGGAATTGAATAAGGAAGTTACCGAAAAAGAAGTTCCTGCTTTCAATGCGACTGTTTTCTATGAAATTAAAGATGATAGTTTGATTGTAGAAGTTCCATTTGATGAAATTTCTTACAGAACTGCTTATCCAATCACAGAATTGACTATTCTGCCTTACTTTGGTGCAGCAGGTACAGATCAGACAGGAAATCTTTTTGTTCCAGAGGGAAGTGGTGCTTTAATCGATTTCAACAACGGTAAAACAAAGCAGACAACTTACTATGCTGATGTTTATGGTTGGGATTATGGCTTGGACCGAAAATCAACTGTTACAGAAACCCGTGCTTCAATTCCTGTTTTTGGAATTATTTATCCTGATTCAAGTTTCGTTTCTATGATAGAAGATGGATCTGCTTATGCCGGAATCAACGCCGAAATTGCAGGAAAACTTGGTAGCTTTAACTATGTAAATGCAAGTTACAAAATGCTCCACAACGAGCGTTATGATATTGCGGCACGAACACAAAGTGCCCTTTATATGTTTGAAAAATCGCTCCCAGCTGGTGAAAAAATCCGACAGGTTTATACATTTGTTGATAGCGGTTCTTATGTTGATATGGCAAAAGCTTATGGTGACTATCTATTGAAAGATTCTCCAAAACTGCAGAACACTTCAACTCCAGTTGCAATTGAAATTATTGGTGCAATTGATAAAGTTCAGCAGGTTGCAGGTCTTCCAAAGAATAAACCTTATAAACTCACAAGTTATAGCGAAGCCGCTGATATGATTAATGAAATTGATGGCCTTGGTGTAAAAAATGCCAGCATCAAACTTTCAGGATTTATCAACGACGGTATCCGCCAGAGTAATATAAACAAGGTTAAGTTTATCAGTCAGCTTGGTGGAAAAGGTCAGTTTGAAAAAATGCTCAATGCAGTTTCAGACACATCTGCAAAACTTTATCTCGATGGAACAATGCAGTTTGTATATCATTCTGGCTGGTCAGATGGGTTCTTCAGTTATTCTTCATCGGCAAGATTTGTCAGCGATAAACTTTGTGAACTTTATGAATATTCTCCAATTTGGTACGGAAAAGATGATTCAAAAGATTCTTACTATCTGTTGAAACCTAGGCTTTCTGAAAAAGTTGCCGAGAAATTTGTTTCTGCAGGCGAAGCATATCAGGTAGGACTTTCTTTCCGTGATTTTGGTTATCAGCTTTCTGCCGATTACAATGAAGATTGCCGAGTTAGCCGCGAAACTTCAAAAGGATTGCAGGTACAGGCTCTTTCAAATGCAAGTGCCACAGGGCTTGGTCTTATGGTTAATGGCGGAAATGACTATTCTGTAAAATATGCTGATTTTATTACAAATATGAATCTTGAAGGTAACCATTATGCAATGCTTGACCGACAAATTCCTTTCTATCAGATTGCAATTCATGGAAAGAAAAATTATGCCGGTTCTGCAATCAACCTTGGTTCAGAAAAAGATCAGATTTTGCTTGAATCTGCAAAAACAGGTGCTGGTTTGTACTTTACATTCATGGCTGCCCCTGAAACTGAAATCCAGGAAACAAACTTTACAGAATATTACGCTGCTTGTTTTGATGACTGGAAAGATAATCTTGCTTCAATCTATAAACGCTACAATGCCGAAGTTGGCAAAGTTGTAAATTCTCCAATTTCTGATTTTGAGTTCGTTAATAATGATGTAACACTCACAACATTTGAAAATGGAAATTGCATTTATGTAAACTTTGGTTATGTTGATTTTGTAAACTCGAATGGGGTTTTAATTCCAGCTCGTGATTACAAAGTAATGAAGGTGGAGAAATAGTATGAAAAATAAAAACGAAGAACTTACTAACGAAAGACCGCCACGCGTTTCTAAAAAGAAACCTGTAGGTCTTACAAAAAGAAGGGCTCTGTATGGGTATCTCTTTATTCTGCCTTTCATTATTGGTCTCATATTTTTTATGTTTAAGCCTTTAATCCAGTCTTTTGGGATGAGTTTGTCTCAAATCACAATTGGAAATGAAGGTTTTACACAAACCTGGAATAATTTTGGTAATTATAAAAGGGCTTTTTTGATTGACCCAGAGTTTAACCGGCTTTTGGTAGAAAATATTACCCAGATGATTTATCACTCATTGGCAACAATTGTATTTAGTTTCTTTGTTGCTTTGATTTTGAATCAAAAGTTTAAGGGACGTGCTATGGTTCGTTCTATTTTCTTTCTTACGGTTATTCTTTCTTCCGGCGTTTTGGTTGGACTTGAGTATAACAACACAATGATGTCTCAGTTGAAAGATGTAATTGAAGAATCTGGTAATGCAAACTCTGTAACAGATGTTTTGGAAAAGATTTTGATTTCTAATACAGGCGGTATGAACAGTCCTAGTGAAAAAGTTTTCAAAATCCTTTTTGAAATTATTGATTCGATTTATGATATTGCAATGGCTTCCGGAATCCAGATTATCATCTTCCTTTCTGGTCTTCAGAACATTTCACCAAGTATGTATGAAGCTGCTGATATGGAAGGTTGTACAAAATGGGAAAGTTTGTGGAAAATCACAGTTCCAATGGTAAGTCCTCTTATGTTGGTTTGCTGGGTTTATACAGTTGTTGACTTCTTTATGAGAACGGATAATGCAATCATGAAGAAAATTGATACTCAGTTGAATATTCAGCTGAACTTTGGTTTCTCTTCTGCAATGTCATGGATTTATTTTGCAGTCTGTATGGCTCTGATAGGTCTTAGTTCTTTAATCATTTCAAAGGTGGTATACGATTATGACTAATACTAAAGATACCCGCTCGTTTTGGGAAAGAAACGAGGCTTCTGATGGTAAGCTTCTTAATGTTACAATAAAGAAATACGCTTTTTCGATTTTCAGAGCTATTTTGCTATTTGGAATGTGCTTTCTTATTCTTCAGCCAATTCTCAATAAAATTTCTTTGAGTTTTATGTCTGAAAAAGATTTGTATGATACTTCTATTGTTATTCTTCCAAAGCATTTTTCTACAGATAACTGGAAAATTTCTGCTTATCTTTTGGATTATGGAACTTCTTTGCTTAATACAATTTGGGTTTCCCTCCTTGTTTCTGCAATTGAAGTTGTTATGTGTACATTTGTAGGATATGGATTCTCTCGTTTCCAATTTCCTCTCAAAAGATTCTGGTTTTTCTGTGTAATCTTGTTGATTGTAATTCCACCACAGACACTTTCTACATCTTTGTATCTCCATTTCCGCTACTTTAAGTTCTTTGGACTGACCATGAACTTAAAGGGTACAATGGCACCGTATTTAATGATGTGTTTTACCTGTATGGGATTGAAAAATGGTCTTTATATCTTCATGATTCGTCAGTATTTCCTTGCTTTCCCATTTGAGTTGGAGGAAGCTGCTTATGTTGATGGTTGTGGACCTTTTGCAACATTCTTTAGGATTATGGTGCCAGGTGCAAAGCCTATTATCACATCTTGTTTCTTGTTCTCTTTTGTATGGCAGTGGACAGATGGGTTCTATTCAAACCTTTTCCTTGGAAAAATCCAATTACTTGCAAGAGAAGTAGGAAGCCTTTCTGATAAGTTGTCTATTTATCTTAGCCGTATACGAGGTGGTGGTAACGTTTCTGTTCCTGCTGCCTATACGGGTGCAATCACAGCAACTTCGGTTTTGATGATTGTAATTCCACTTATCATCTTGTACCTGTTCTGCCAGAAGATGTTTGTTGAAAGTCTTTCTAGTACAGGTGTAAAGATGTAGGAAAATCCTATAAAAAATGCAATTTTTTTATAAAAAAGAATTGCATTTTTAAAAAGTGTGGTATAATTATATAAGGATATTTACCTAATTAAAAAAGGCTGATTTTTTTCAGCTGAAAAAAAAGGAGTTATTTTATGAAAAAAATGGAAAAGGGATTGTTCATCGCTGCTTCAGCTGCAATGGCTCTCTCGCTCGTTGCTTGTTCTAAGTCTGGAGCTGCTAAAAAGGCTGCAAAAAATGCACCTACATATCAGACTTATACTGCAGAAATCAATCCTGAAACAGGAAAAGTTTGGGATTTTGAAGGAATGGAAGTAACTATTTACGACTATTGGTCTGATCCTACAAGACCTGCTTCTTCAAAAACAGAAGAGGATTCAAGAGCTTTCAGAGCTTGGCTTGAAGAAACATACAACTACAAGTGTGTTCAGAAGGACCTTGCTGGTTGGTCAAACCACCCAAGTGAAATCAACAACTTCATGATGGATGGCGATACATCTAAGAATGTTGTATTTATCGTAGACGGACGTTCTGCAATTTCTGGTGTTGTAAACAATTTCTGGTATGACCTTTCAACACTCAAATCAATCAATCTTAAAGATCCAAAATGGAATCAGGCTGTAGGTGCTCGTCTTACACTTGGTGATTCTCAGTATGGTTTCCGCGATGGAATTTCTGAACCACGTGAAGGTATCTTCTTCAACAAGAGAATTCTTGAAGAAAACGGATATGACCCAGATTATATCTATGATCTCCAGAAAGAAGGAAAATGGACTTGGGATGCATTCGAAGAAATGTGTGCTAAAATCACAAAAGATACAGATAACGATGGTGTAATCGATCAGTATGCTATGTCTTCTTTCTATACATGTTTCGGTATTGCTTGTATCGTATCTAATGGTGATCAGCCAGTTGTAGCTGAAGATGGAAAATATGTTGAACACTTCGGAACAGACAAATCTATGGAAGCTTTGAACTGGGGTTACAACATTTATAACAAATATCAGTTGCCACAGGGTGATGGACAGTGGGATTACTTCCGTACTGCATTCAAGAATGGTGAAACAGCATTTATGTGTGACCAGCACTTCCTTGCACAGCCAAACGGAACTCTTGCTGATATGAAAGATGACTGGGGATGGGCTTGTTTCCCACTCGGACCAAAATCTGATGGAAAACTCTTCGGTATCGGTGATACACAGATGATGGTTATTCCTTCAATCTATGAAGAAGAACAGGCTGAAAAAATTGCTAAGATTGTTGACCTCTACACAACAACTTGTCCAGGATATGATGGACCAGATGCTTGGAAACAGAATGGTATTTTCCAGGGCTTCCGTGATGAGAGAGCTTTGGAAGAAACATGTTACTATATGCTTTCAAATACAACAGAACGTATCGACAACCTTATTCCTGGTTGGCAGGGTGACTGGATTTACAATTCTATATTCCACTCATGGGGTTCTACACCTGCTGAAACTTATGAAGCACAGAAGGGTGAAATCCAGGCTTGCTTGGATGAAGTCAACGAGTAGTTTCATAGCTTAAGCTAACTTAAAGGCTGCTGGTATTTTACCTTTGGTAATTTACCAACAGCCTTTTTTTTTATATAATTTTGACCATGTCAGAACACGGAACTATTACAACAGACAATCACGCAGCACTTTGGCACGGGCGTTTTCTTGAAGGTCCAGATGCAGCTGCTGTAACTTTTGAAACTTCCATTCAGGACGATATGCGAATGGCAATGGTTGATATTGAAGGAAGTATCAATCATGCAAAAATGCTTTCAAAAACTGGTCTTATTTCTAAAGATGAAGAAAAACAAATAATTGACGGTTTAATTTCAATCAAAAATGACTTGCTCGCTACAAAAGATAAAGACGGAAATGACTTTAAAGTTGATATGTCGGCCGAAGATATTCATTCTTTTATAGAAGCAACTCTGACAGACAGAATTGGCGAGGCTGGTAAAAAAGTTCACACAGGTCGTAGTCGAAATGACCAAATTGCCCTTGATGAACGACTTTTTCTCCGTCATCAAATCAATATGCTAAAAAAAGAAATCAATAATATGATTTCGGTTCTTGTAAAAATTGCTGGGGAAAATAAAGAAAATCTTATTCCGGGCTATACCCATATGCAGCATGCCCAGCCGGTAACTTTGGCTCACCACCTTCTTGCCTGGGCCTGGATGTTTTACCGCGATTATGACCGCCTATCTGATGCTTACAAAAGAGTAAATATTTCTCCAATAGGGGCTGGGGCTTTGGCTGGGTCTGGGCTTCCTTTGGACCGGGCTTATGAAGCGGATTTGAATGGATTCCCTTGTCCTACAGAAAATTCTTTGGATACCGTTGCTGACAGAGATTATTATCTTGAAGTTTCTTCTGCTTTGTCTCTTATCCAAATGCACCTTTCGCGGGCTTGTGAAGAAATTGTTTACTGGGCGACGGTTGAATTTGGCTTTGTTGATTTGAGCGAAAAATGGTCAACTGGGTCATCAATCATGCCTCAGAAAAAAAATCCTGATTTTGCTGAACTTATTCGTGGTAAAACCGGCCGGGTTTATGGCGATATGATTGCTCTTTTTACTATGATGAAGGGCCTGCCACTTTCTTATGACCGGGATTTGCAGGAAGATAAATCATCATTCTTTGATGCTTATGATACAGTTATTTCTAGTGTGAAAATTTTTACAGAAATGGTAAAAACTGCAAAGTGGAATACTGAAAAAATGGCGGAAGGTTGCCAGGGCGGATATTTAAATGCGACAGATGTTGCTGACTATCTTGTTCGTAAAGGTTTGCCTTTTAGGACTGCCCACGGAGTATCTGCTAGATTGGTTAGGTCTGCAATCGAAAAAAATTGTAAACTCGAAGATTTGGATTTTTCTTATTATCAGAAAGAATCTGAATTATTTGAAAAAGATATTTATGATTTGATTAGACCTGAAAAATGTGTCGAAATTAGAAAAACAATTGGTGGACCTGCAGCCCAAACTGTTCAAAAACAGATTGATAAGTTGTCTGAATTTGTTGAAAAAAATAACAAGGCTCAGACGGCAGACGCCCAAGAAAGTGACTGGGATTTAATTTTTGAAAATTATTATAAAGGGAGCCTCTAAAAATTGCAATTTTTAGAGGCAACTTTAAAAATGCGACGTTTTAATTCGTGCTATATCAACGAATTAAAACTCGCAGGCATCTCTGAAAAAGCATTGGAAATGATTTTTTAGAGATGCCAATAAAAATAATTTATAGAAAATTTTTTCGTAGGAGAAAAAAATGAAAAAGTTTGTATGTGCTCTTTTGGCTGCAGCTTCAATTTTTACTTTTGTTGCTTGCAAAAAAACACAGAAAGCAGAAAATGCTTCAGATGCAGTTGCTGCTTTGAAAGCTCGTGGAACATTTGTTCTTGGTTTGGATGATTCTTTCCCACCACTTGGTTACCGTGACGATAACAATGAAATTGTGGGATATGATATTGACCTTGCAAAAGAAGTTGCAAAACGTCTTGGCGTTGAATTCAAGGCTCAGCCAATTGACTGGGACGCTAAGGAAATGGAATTGGAAACCGGAAAAATTGACTGTATTTGGAACGGTTTTACAATCACTGATGAAAGAAAAGAAGCACTTTCTTTTACAGAAGCTTATTTGAATAACGACCAGGTTTTGGTAGTTCGTGCAGATAGTGGAATCACAAAACTTGCAGATATGGCAGGTAAAACTGTTGGTATTCAAACTGGTTCTAGTGCCCAGGAAGCTGTTGACGATAATCCAGATTTTGCATCATCAATTGGAAATACTGTTATGTTCAAAGATAATATCACTGCTTTGAATGATTTGGACATTGGCGGCGTTGATGGCGTTGTTATGGATAGCGTAGTTGCAAATTATTCTATTGCACAGACAAAAAAGCCTTTTATCGTAATTGATGAACCTTTGGCAGCTGAAGGCTATGGAATTGGATTTAGAAAATCTGAACCAGAACTCCGTGATGCAGTTTGGCAGACTCTTAAAGAAATGCAGGCTGATGGAACTGTTGCTACAATTGGCCAGAAATGGTTCGGTAAAGATATTTCCGCAATTAAATAGAGAATAGATAAAATTAAAATATGAGTGATAAATACATCAAAATGCTAAAAGCGATGTTGAACGGTTCTGTTACATCGCTGGAAGTTTTCTTCCTGACTTTACTTTTCGCAGTTCCTCTTGCCCTCCCGATTGCAATGGGGAGAATGTCCAAAAAAAAGGTTCTTTCCGGGGTAACAAATGTTTTTCTTTTGATTATCCGGGGAACTCCTTTGATGTTGCAACTTTTAGTTGTTTATTTTGGACCTGGATTGTTTATAAGATGGTTGAAAACTAATGGTTTTGATGTTTCATTCAAATGGAATCGTTTTGTTGCCGCTATTGTCGCCCTTGTGATTAATTATGCTGCTTATTTTGCAGAAATTTATCGCGGTGGAATTGAATCTATTCCAAGGGGGCAATATGAGGCTTCAAAAGTTTTGGGATACACATCACCTCAAACATTTTTTAGAATTATTTTGCCCCAGGTAATAAAAAGAATTGTTCCTGCAATGGGAAACGAAGTTATTACCTTAGTAAAAGATACCGCCCTAGTTTCTGTAATTGGGGTTTCGGAACTTTTGATGGTCGCAAAGGAAAGACAGGGGGCTTTGTTCTCTTTTGTTCCTTTGTTTATTGCCGGTATTTTCTATTTTCTGATGAACTGGGTAGTTTCGCTTTGTTTCCAGAAGCTTGAAAAAAAACTTGGTTATTATAACTAGGAGGGCTTTATGGAAGAAATTATCAAAGTTGAAAATCTGAAGAAAACATTTAATGATAATGTTGAAATCATAAAAGGCATTTCTTTTTCGGTGGAAAAGGGGGAAGTTCTTTCGATTATCGGGCCTAGCGGGTCTGGAAAATCGACTATGCTCCGCTGTATTTCTCAGCTTGAAAAAGTGACTGACGGTTCAATTACAATTTGTGGCAAGGCACTTGTAAAAAATGGTTTGTATGTTGATAAAAAAGAAAGACATGAAATTATTTTGAAAAGCGGATTGGTTTTTCAAAATTTCAATCTTTTTCCTCATTATTCTGTGTTGAAAAATATTGTTGAGCCACAGATTAGGGTTTTGGGGAAATCAAAAGATGAAGCGGAAAGCACCGCTTTGGACCTTTTAAAAAGAATGGGGCTTTCTGATAAGGTAAAAAATTATCCTTGTGAATTGAGTGGTGGCCAGCAGCAGCGAGTTTCGATTGCCAGGGCTTTGGCTTTAAAACCGGAAGTTTTGCTTTTTGACGAACCAACATCTGCCTTGGACCCAGAATTAACCGGCGAAATCCTTGCTGTAATCAAGGAATTGGCTGCCGAAAAAATGACAATGGTTGTTGTAACCCACGAAATGGCTTTTGCCCGCGATATTTCAAGCAAAGTAATTTTTATGGACGGTGGAGTGATTGTGGAGCAGGGAAATCCTGTCGAAGTTATCAACAATCCTAAAACTGAAAGAATGAAGGCTTTTTTGTCTAGATTTGCAAATAATTAGCCTTGAATAAAAATCAGAATTTATATAGTATAGTATCTCAACTATCAAAAATGGTCTTATAGCGTTTAAATAGTTTTTTAGAAAAAAAATTGGTGCTGGAAACAGTGCCATGGAGGATATAAATGGTCAAAATCAGACTTAAGAGATTTGGTACTCAGAAACGTCCATGCTACCGTGTAGTTGTTCAGGACTCACAGAAGCCACGTGACGGCGTATGTATCGAAGAAATTGGAACTTATCAGCCAATCGCAAAAGAAGATGCTCAGGTTTCAATTAACTTGGATCGTGCTAAGTACTGGATCAGTGTTGGTGCACAGCCTACTGACATGGTAAAAAAGTTGATGAACATTCAGTCTGCTAAACAGGCAAAGTAGTTTACGGGAGCAGGATATGGAAAAAGACCTGATTGAATACATTGCAAAATCATTGGTCGATGATCCGTCAG
>CAZGDL010000011.1:13565-25107 GCA_964525075.1 uncultured Treponema sp. | reverse complement strand
ACTGTGGATTTTCACAAAATGTTCCTTATGCCAATTTCCGCTTCGGCAGTTCTAGTAAAAGACGGCAAGGCTTTTGACGCCCTCACCATCCATGCTGATTATCTTAACCGTGAGGAAGATGAAGAGGACGGCTACACAAATCTTGTAGATAAATCCCTGCAAACTACAAGACGTTTTGACGCCCTCAAAGTCTGGATTTCTTTCCAGGTCCGTGGCAAAGACGGCTGGTCAAATCTTATAAACACCAGTATGGAAAACGCCCAGTATTTTTATCAGCAATTAAAAAATGACAAAGATTTTCAGGTTATCACAGAGCCAGAAATTTCTTCTGTGGTTTTCAGATATTGTGCTACAGAAAATTCTGATGATGTGAATAAAAAAGTTCGTCGCCGGTTAATTCACGAGCACGGAGTTGTAATTGGACAGACAATCAGCAATGGTTTTACCTGCCTAAAATTTACCCTGTTAAATCCTTTAATCACCCACGAAAAACTTGAACAATTAAAAACTTTGATAAAAAAACTGGCAGAGGAATGTTAGGTATTGCTTAAAACTCAATGTTCTCTCCTCCCGTCATGCTGAACTCGTTTCAGCATCTCTTGAGATTCCGAAATAAATTCGGAATGACGTTTTTAAGATTTTGAATGACGAGTGTTCTGAGCTTCCGGGGCAAGCCCGGGAGTTTCTTATTTTTTTGATTTTTTGATTGGGATAATCGTAAAATTGATATTTTTTTCTGTTTCCATTCCTGCTTCTATTTCAATTTCCCAGAAAAGTGTGGAAACAGATGTCAAATCTACAGGCAGAACATTTGCTGTATGACTAAAAGGTCTTTTAAAAATAATTGGATTATAAGAATAGCCACAGGTTTCATTTGGCTCAAAAACAAAGGCAATTCCACTCTGGGTGTCAGAAATCCTTGCTGCCGTAACATTTTTCAATTTACCGTCTTTTTCCAGTAAACTTGCAGTGCCTTCACTTCCGTCCAGCAGGATTTTTTCACCATTATCCACAAGCTCAACACTATCATAAATAATATCATCAGCATTAAAACTTGTATTTGCAAAGTTTGATTCAACGGCAAAAACGGCAGAAAGTTTTTTATCACTTTCATTTTTAATAATGTACTGAACATACATGCCAGTAGAATTGATAATGTATTTTTTCTTCAAAAAGACCTGTTGATTGGTTGCCTTCAAAACAGCCCTTGCATTCAACTGGATTTCATGATGATTTTGTGAATATTTAATTTCTGAATACTGGATTTTTGAAAAAACACCATCCCCGGCAGGTTCATTATTTATGTATTTTGAAAACTGGTCCTTAGTAAAAAAGTGGTCTATAAAAATACCGCGTTTGTAATCATCATTTACGCCGTCATATTCAAGCCGTCTAGAAAGATTATCAGCATAATTTCCAGTATTTTTTAGAATTTCCAATTCCTGAACAGAGCCTGAAATCAGAGAAATATAGGCAAAAAAGTTTTCCATGCGGCAGACATATTCGTTCAAGCCATCATTGTTGTAGTCAAAACAAGTGATTGATTCTTTAAACTTGACGTCTTCCCGCAAGATTTTTTCCGCTTCCATCAGATATTTATAAGACTGATGTCTGTTTTTGGAATTTGCAAAAGCCCCTTTATCAGAGCAAATTAAACTTGAGCCATTTTGGGCCTGCCAGAGTCTTTCCCTGGCAGCTTTTTTCCTCATTTTGTCGCCTTTGTACTGATTTACCAGCATGCTGGTGTACATAATTCTGTTGTAAAGTGCATGACTAAATGTATAAGTGTCCAAAAAATCAAAAATCGTATACTGACGGTTATTTTTAGAATCTTTTTCGATAAAGGCCGTATCAATCCATTTTGCGACAGAACCATTAATTCCAGCCGAAATATAAGCCGGAACTTTTATTTTGATATTTTTTTTGTATTCCAGTAGGGTTGTGATTTTTATCCTAGTATTTTCAGAATTTTCTTTAAGATATTCAGAGAGATTTTCGAACCATTTTGCATCTGTCAATTCAATCATTCTTTCGTGGCTCAAATTAATATTTACAATTCGGTCAACATCCAGCTGGAAATGCTTGTCCTTTTTTTCAACTTTTTCAACGGCATTTGTAATCTGATTTATAAAATCCTGGGGAGAAAGGTCTTTTTCTGGAAGAAATTCATCATAATAAGGATAAATATCCACAGATTTATTTAAATCAGACATGATGATTGGCAGAAATTTTCTTTTATTTTCTGGGATAAGAGAATTATCCAAAAGAACGTATTCAATACCACAAGTATGAATATTGTTTACGAGAGAAGAATCCCAGCAGTCCGCAAAAATTGAAATACCGCGAGGGCGTTTTCCCATAGTCTGTCTGATTTCTGCCGAAAGCATATCAATCTGGCCGTTGCGGTCAACAGAATAAAGCAAAGGCAAAACTGGATCGTAATAGCCGCCACCCAAAACTTCAACCTGGTTACGTTCTACCAGCTGGCGGAAAATTGTGATTAGTTCATTTTTTCTTTTCTTAAAAAATTGGATTTGCGTTCCAGAAAAAGAAAACGAGAATGGAAAATCGGGATGGGAATAGAGAAATTTAACTATTGGCTTATAAACTGCCTGATAATTTTTATCTAATGCGTCATTAGATTCAAGGCTGTTGGACACAGACTTTAAATTAAAGCATACGTATATTGAACTCATTATTCTCTATACGGCGTCCCACCAATTAGCCGAATATCTCCTCCTTTTTAAATTTTGCTTTGACTGTCAACGTCATTCTAACCGTTACGTCATTCCAACTGTCAACGTCATTCTGAACTTGTTTCAGAATCTCATCATTCTATAATGACGGACATTGTAATTATCCTTCCCCAAAGATAATCACAGACTATTTTTCCCCCAAGTCTAAAGCCTCAGAATTTACCTAAATAGTCTGTCTAGTATTTTATAACAATGCTTCCATATTTTAAAGCCTTTTTTATCATTCCAGGAAACATTTTCTTCACTTTGTTTTTTGTTGCAGGAGGTAAGGCTTTCGCTAGAATTGTTATTGCACAGAACAAAAGTTTTTGTGTTTTTATCAACAAGCTTTATGATTTTTTGCGGACAAACTTCTAAACATTTTCCGCAGCCACAGCAATTATTTGTGATTACCGCAGTTCTATTTTTAATCAAAATAGCCTCTTGCGGACAAACTTTTGCACAATCCCCTAGCCCTATGCAGGCAAATTTACAGTCCATTCCAGTTCCGTAGGTATTTTTGACCATAAAACAGGAATAACTTTCATTAAAATTGCTTCGCTGTAAATTTGTATCTTTATGGCAGGAGCAAAGAACCAGAGCCCGCAAATCAGTTTTTTCAAAATTCTTATAATCTGGAATTAAAAAAGTTTTTGCTTTTAGTGGGATTAAAGGATCATCGTCTTTTTTTGGATTAATCTTAATTGAAGGTAAAAGAACCATGAATGAGAACAAAATCAACATTGCAAGCAGAAGTAGGATTAAAACTAATAAAATTATTGATAAAATCATTTAATCACTCCTGTTTGTAACCAGTTTATATCAAAAACCGAAATCATCAGAATTAAAATGGCAAGGAACATAAAAAATAGGCTGTAATATTTGTTATCCAGTCTTTGACCGTTGCTGCAAACTCTTTTTTTGAAGGTGATGCTAAAAGGTACGATAATCAGCAGGGCTACAAAAGAACTAAAGCAGATGAGCATTGTGTAAAGAATTGACGTGCTTTCAAAAATTGAAATAAGGATTATAAAAAATGATATTGCAAATTCCGGCACAGTTGTTCCGGTCGTCAGTCTTACAAGGACATCAATAAATGTGCTGATACAGGTAAAAATCAGCAGGGAAATTAATGGAAATAATTCAATCATATTGATTGGCACTAAAATATAATTAGTGACCAGCCAGGTTAAGATAGATGTAGAAAAAATCGTAAAAACTGCTTTTAAATAAAATACCAGGCTGTTAAATTTTGTAATTCCAATTTCTACAATCTTGTTTAAGCCAACACCATAAATGAGGAGAATTGATGAAAATAATGTGTAGTAAAGAAAAGTATTTACGTAGCTCATTTTTGATTCTCCACATTTTTTAGGATTTTCATTTTTTTAATGACAAACTGCAAAAACAAAATTAAGCCGGAAAAAACTAAAATCCCTGGAATTGAAGCTATAAACGAAAAAACGCCAATCTGGTCTGGATTAAAAAGAATCTTTTCGTAAATATGATGATTTTTGCCAAAAAATGTAAATGTTCCATAGCCAGCAATATCTCGCAAAAGGAAAATCAAAATGCCGGCCAGGCAGAAAAGCAAGGACTGAAGGGTATTTTTCTTTAATCTTACAGGAAGCGGCTGGTCCAACCCTTTTGTGACACAGTAAACAAGAAAAACTGAAACAGTCGGAAGATAAAAAAGCAGTCCCATAGTCAGGGCAATTTCGGCGTAGGTAATCACAATTATCTGTCTGTATAAAATTGTAAAACCAGTCAAAACAATCATTAAAACTACAGAGTTAAGACTTTGCAGTTTTATTTTTTTGATTAAAGATATGGTCAAAGTCCCAATCAGAACCAGGAGAAATAATTCAAGCATGAGGGTAAGACCGTAAACAAAACGCCCTGTGGTTGGAATCAAAAGTGATAAATACGCTGCAATGTAAATATAAATAGGATTTTTTTTCATATTACTCGCCTGCCCCCGCTTTTTCTCCAATAATCTCCGGAATTTTATTTTTCCAGTATTCCAGGCGTTTACTGTTAGTGTTATTTTTTATCTGATTGGCAATTCTTCCGTGTAAAGAAACAAAACCTGCCAGTTCAACATTTTTATCCTTATCAATAGTAAAAACTGCTGGAATTGGACCATAAAATGTCTGAATTCTGAGGATTACAGCCTTATAAACTTCCCCATTTTTTCTGTTTCGGGCTTCAAAACAGGCTGCACTCAAAGCATAAGGATTTTTGATTTTTACAGGATTTTCTACCGTCCAGCTGTTGGGTTCTTTTTCGTCCAGGACAAACTCAACATTTGTTTTCAGGCTGTTGTACCATTTTTTTTGGCCCAACTTTATCGGATAAATCAGAAGTCCAAAAATCACAACCAAAACTGCAACAAAAATACCATAAGTTATAAAAAATGATTTATACGAAATTTCGTTTTCCATTACTTATCCCCTTTTGCCGCAAGTTTTACCACAACTTTTGCTGTCGTAATCTGATTTTTTCTTTCTTCGATGGCTTTTATAAATATGCTTATGAAATTCGTAATCAAAACTGTGTAAACCATACCAATTGGCGAAGTCCCACAACCTGTAACCAAAAAGGCGGTTATACCAGAAAAAATTCCCAACAGAATTTTCCCAGAAATTGTAGAAGGAACAGTTCCATACCACTGAATCAAAAATACCGCAGAAAAAAGCGTTCCGCTGGTGAGCATGGCCAAAATTATATCCCCTTTGTTGAAAAATCCACCAAACATCATAGGGGCAAAAAGTCTTACCAAAAGTCCGTAAATTACCAGGAAAAGGGTTGGAATTATGCCGGAAAATGCGTTATCAGAAAAAATAAAAATCGAAGAAATAATTGTAATGAGATTAAATCTGAATGCTGGAATTACAGAATGGCTATCCCAAAGTAAAGAAATAAAACCTTCTGGAATGGAAACTTTGAACCAGCCGAAAACCGTAGAATTTAAGAAATTTGTAATTGTTCCGTCGAATTCATAAATCGGGAAATTTCCATTTTGAATTAAATAAACCGAAGAATTACGCAATGGAATAAGGTCCGAGGTGATTGTAAATCCCGGAAAATACTGTTTGCCTATAAACCAGGCGATTATGACGGCAACTGCACAAACATTTATCCAGGAATTTATACTTTTAAAGGCAACGCTTATAGAAATAAATAAGGCAATGAACGAAATAAAAAATACAATCACAAGAGGATAATTTTCTGGCAGCAAAAGCCCAATAAAAATCCCCTGAATGATAATGCTCATGGCGTGGAAAGGTGGTTCGTGAGTCGTAAGATAGCTGATTGAAGCGGCACAAGCAGAACCCAAAACTGCCGAAACAACAACCGCAAAGGCTGCGTAACTTTTTGTAATCAAAAGCATAATTATCTGAACAGACAAAAGCAGTAAAAATCTGATTAAAACAGAAGAGATTGAAGGTCTTGCATAGACAAAAGGTTTTATAAATTGTAACCGCGATTTTTTATTTATATCTTTCATTAAAATTTTTATTCCTTTGTGTACTTGTTTTTAAGTAAAGCAATTGTTTGTGATAAAGGTAAACGGGCTGGGCAAACTGTATTGCACAATCCGCAATCTATACAGGCAATTGATGATGCCGCAAAAAGTTCGGGCATAAACTTAAAGTTAATTGTGTTCATATATAAAATATCTGGTGATAATTTGACCGGGCAGGCTACCCTGCAGTTTCCGCAGTTTACGCAAGAATAAACATGGGAATTTGTTTTTTTTACATTTGAGACAAATTCAACAGATTTTACATATTTTGTGATTGGAACATCTAGGCTTTGCACCGAGGTTCCGCAAATTGAACCGTTTATAACAATCAGGGCCGGCTTTTTGGCAAATCCCCCTAACTGAGCCACAATATCTTTGAGTGGTGTGCCAATTTTTACGTTCAGCAAAGTTGACGAATGTAAACAATTTCCAAAAAAATGCACATTTTTGGTGATTAAAGGGGTAGATTTTAACACTGCCTCATAAACATCAAGCATGGAAGAAGAATCAATAAAAAGATCTTTTTTGGAAAGGTCAAAATTCACAGATTTTTTTAAATTAGACCTTCTAAAATTGGAAATAATTTCTCTAGGAGTCCCACAGGGATATTTTTTCAGATTTAATTCCAAAAGATAATAATTTGAAAGATTTAACTCTTTAATAGCATTTCTATATTTTTCTTTTTCTTCGATTTTTGCATCAAAAGCGAAAAAAACTGCATTTGCATTTATGGCTTTTGCAAGAAGCAGAGAAGCTTTTAAGATTTTTTCAAAATGGAGTTTTGTCACCAAAGAATCAGTAATTCTGTAAGGATCTTCATCAAACATTCTGATAATCAGATTTTTAGCAGCAGGATTTTGCCTAATTTGCAAGCCCAGATTCTGTACATTTGAAATTTTAAAAGTATTTACAACCCCATTATCAATAAGAGATTTTATAATTTGGTCGGCAGAAAGATTTTTTTCTGAATTTTCTTCAATCCTTTTTCCTAAATATGACAAAGAACCGCCGAATTTTATTTTAATTGCAAAATCTTGACCGCCGTCTGGCGAATAACAAGGGGCAATATCTAAAACTTTTCCCGGTAAAGAAGCATGAATATAGGTCGTATTTTCTGGACTTGTGCCGGCTTTCGCAATAATTTCGCCTTCTTTTACAAGGTCGCCAGGCTTTACCAGACTTGTATAAGAAATCCCACTTTCCTGAGATAAAGAAATAGCCACTTCTTTTGAAAGAAAAGCATTTTGAGAATCTTTATAGTTTTTTACGAGAGTAGAAACTGGTGCTGGATTTAGAATCATCTTTTAATACCTTTCTTCATAATAATGGAAAAATAGATAAATAGTAATACAAATACGCAGATTAAACTCATAATTATTGTGAATAAACTTGTATTGTAAATATTTGCCGAAACGTAATTTCCTTTAAAATCCGGGCCTTCAGATTTCAGAACTTTTTCAATGGCGTTGAAGGACAGGTCATCAATTTGGGAATAAACATTTTCTTTGAAGTTTTGATTATAAGCCAGCAAGGTTTTTGATTCAGAAATAAAGCCAGCATTTTCTGTGTAATGAGGATATTCAACAAAATAATTTTCGCTATCCACTTTATTTAAAGATTTATAGGGATAAGTTTGAATATTCCAAATCCACTGGTAATAATCTTCCAACAGGGGAAGTTCTTCAGTTTTCTCACCTGCCCCTGCCAGGCTTTCAGCTGGGGAATTGGCAGGCAACAAAACTTTTGAAAATTTTGTATTTACAGATGGCGAAGATGTAAGTAAAAACCCTGCAAGTAAGATGATGGAGGCAACTATCGAAGAAATCATAACAATGTTTGATTTTTTTGCGTAAATTGAAACCATTTTTGCAGATTTTATGTATACAGGATTAAATGATTTTTTAGCTCTAAGATAATTTTCGATCTGGGAATAAGTAATCAGTAAAGCAAAAATCGAAAGCAACTCTACTAGAAAAAGGCAACCGCTTTTTATAGAAATAGAAAATGTAGCGATTATTGCAATCATCACCATTCCGGGAATTGCGTAATTATTCAAAAGATAAGCAATATTCCCCTTCCTTCTCCACACATTTGAAAAGAAAAATATGCAAAGAATAATCAGAATATTGGCCAAAGCTGCAGCATAAAAAGGATTGCTCAAAAGGTAAAATAAAGAAATCAGGCTAGAAAAAATGAAAACACCCCTATTTTTTGAAAAAACTGCAAGAATTCCTATTAAAATTACAGCTATAAGGGGGATTATAAAAGGATATTCTGATGATGAATCCGTCTGGGCTGCAATATTATTTGCACTTAAAATGGAAATACAGTCGGGAATATTATTTTTATATTCTGATGGAATGTAATAAAGCCTGTAAGTTTGAGATTTATCAAAAAAATACAAATTGCGTTTTTTATAATAATTATAATCTTCTAAATCTCTATTCACCTTGAACATTGCAATTTCAATTGAATCAGCTTTAAAAGTCACTGGCAGATATTGCCCTGACAGGGAAACTGCGTTTTTTATACCGGCAGCGGTAATTGCCTGGCTAACAATGGCGTCATCAGCTTGGGCTGGAAGATAAAGAACCGTGTATTCTTTCCATAATTTACCGGTGGGAATAGATTTTATTGTGATTATAAAAAAAAGCGAAATGAGAAAAACAAATGGAGCTGCAATTTTTAAATATTTATTCATACTTTTTTTTTACTTTAACAAAGAAAATGCCAGACCTATAAAAAATCCTACAAAACAACCGCAAATTACTTCCATAGGAGTGTGGCCGTTTACTTCTTTTATAGGTTTATATTTGTCGATAATGTTTTTATCTTTTAATTCGTTTCCAACTTCGTTTAGTTTTTTGGATTGTAAGCCGCTGGAACGGCGAACGCCAAAAGCATCGCGGATTGTTACTAAATAAAAGGCCAGGGAAAAAACGAATATATCAGAATTTAAGCCGTGACGAAAAGCTAAAGTTGTACAAAGTGATGTTACCAAAGCGGAATGGCTGGACGGCATTCCCCCGGTTTTCCAAATCATAGTTTCTATTAATTCTGGAAAAGAATGGATTCGACCGTAAACAAGATTTATCGCCGTTTTTAAAAATTGTGCTCCTAACCAGCTGAATATGCAGGAAAGAAAAACTGGGTTTGCTAAAAATAATTTAAACTGTTCTCTAAACGTAGGTAGCATACTATTCTCAAAAATTTGTCGTTATTATTCGTCTTTAATCTATTAATTTTACCATCAGAGGGTGATTTTTGCTAGTAGCAATCCCCGATTTTAAATATACTTTACAATATGGATTTTAAAGATTTTACAGCAAGTGCAAATGATAATGACCGGCGGCTTGATAAAATTATCAGGATTTTTGTGCCTAGTCTTAGTCTGCCAGAAATTTACAAAGGAATCCGCAAGGGGCTTATAAAAGTTAACAAAAAAAAATCCAAGCCCGAAAGCCACGTTTTTGCCGGGGACGTAATTTCAATCGCTAGTTTTTTGCTGGGAAGTAAAAGTGATAATGATAAAATCCCTGGAGGTGAAAATTCTCCCAAAAATTCCCTTGAAAATTCTTCCCCAGCTACTTGTGATTTTTCTTGCGGTATTTCCCCTTTGCCACCAATCATTTTTGAAAATCAGCATATCCTGGTTTTGGATAAACCTTATAATCTTACAGTTCATGGTGATGAAAAATCTCTGGACAAAATCGTAAATAAATATTACCAGGAAAAAAATCAGACGACTTCCCTTTCGTTTAAACCTGGCCCCCTCCACCGCATAGACAAAAAAACGACAGGGCTTATAGTTTTTTCTATGAGCCTTGAAGGCGCCCGCTGGTTTTCAGAAAATATCAAAAATCATACTATTTCTAAATCCTACTACGCAATTTTGCAGGGCTACGTAAAAGATGAAACCTGGCAGGATTTTATCACCAATCATCACAAGGCCGAAAATGGCTTTTATAAAGTTGAAGCAGATTTTTTGGAAGATGATGATTCTAAAAAAGATGATAATTCTAAAAAAGCCCTAACCCATGTAAAAGTTTTGGGGCGAGGTCGTTATAAAAAACAGACGGTTTCGCTTGTAAAAATAAATATAGAAACTGGCAGAAAACATCAGATTAGGGCCCAGGCAGCCTTGCATAAACATCCTTTGCTTGGAGATGTCTCTTACGGTGGTGGGGAAATCCGTTTTGGAAAGCAGGATTTTTATTTACAATCTTGCCAGCTTTTAATCCCCGAAAATCCCCTTGCCCTTCCCCCGGAAATTAAAATTGATTTTTCAAAAGATTTTCTTGCGATGATAAATTATTGTGAGATTAAAAAATCAGATGTATAATTAAGAACACGTTTTTTTATGATTAAAGCATTCGATAACTTATTTAATTTTTTCAAACATGTTCAGGTTTATGCCCTCGTTGGCGAAAGTGGCACAGGCAAGTCTTATCACTCAAAATTGCTGGCAGAAGAATACGGCATTAATGCCATTATTGATGACGGCCTTTTGATTCAAGATGAAAAAATTGTCGCCGGCCGGTCTGCAAAACGCGAAAAAACTTACATGGGAGCCGTGCGGGCTGCCCTTTTTGATGATAAAGATCACCGGGATTCTGTTGCCAGGGTTTTGCGAAAAACTCATATCAAAAAAATTTTGATTTTGGGAACTTCTGAAAAAATGGTGACAAAAATTGCTCTGCGTCTCCAGTTGCCCCAGCCTCAAAAAATTATCCATATCGAAGATATTGCGACAAAAGAAGAAATTGAAAAAGCGGTAAAATCTCGCCAGGTCGAAGGAAAACACGTAATTCCGGTGCCTTCCATCGAGGTCAAAAAAAATTATCCTCAGATTTTTTCTGCTTCCATGAGGGATTTTTTCAAAAAAAATAAACTTTTCCAGAAAAAAACTAAAAATCTTGGCGGAAAAATGATTGAAAAATCAATAGTTCAGCCGGAATTTTCCAAAAAAGGTCGTATAGAAATTTCGGAAGCTGCCCTCACCCAAATGACCATGCACTGTGTAAATGAATGCGACCCGGACGTAAAAGTCAAAAAAATCAACATAAAGACCGATTCCCGGGGCTACAAACTGATTGTTTTGATAGATGTTCCTTTTGGCACCCAGTTAACAGGAAAAATCCACCGCCTGCAACAGTACATTATCGATAAGATTGAATCCTACACAGGAATTTTGATAGAAGACGTAAATATCGTTATTGATAAAATTTCAAAACCAGAAAGTGCTAAGGATAAGGAATAGATAGTTTGAGATTCCGAA
>CAZGDL010000011.1:0-13465 GCA_964525075.1 uncultured Treponema sp. | reverse complement strand
TAGGCCTGAACCGTCGTGGCTTCTACCACTTCTGTAACTTCTGCCACTTCCGTGTTTTCAGGCAATTTCTTCTTTTTTCGTGGTTTTCTTTTTTTTGTTTTTGCAGGGCCTTCAACTTTTGCAGGCTTCTGGATTTTTGATGAATTTTTCACTCCCAAATCCAAAAGTGTCTGCCTTACCGCAAATTCCAATTCCCGGCGAACAGGATTCATCGGCAGAACAAAATTGCGACATTCCGCCCAGGTCTTAGCATAAAGTTCTGTAAAAGAAGTTTTTTCTTCTACTTCTTTTTTCCAGTCCGTCAGCTGGTAAATAAAATCCCGGATAAGGAAAATCATTTTTTTGCCAAGTCTGGATTCCGGGGCAGTTTTGTTCAATTCCCCCAGCTCTTTTATACTTTCCATAAAGGCTTTTTCATAATTTTTGTTCTCGTACATGAGACCGGTTGCAGAAGGTTGCAGATACATGAACAAATCCGTGTCCATTGCTTCTTCAATAATTTCCCAGGCAAAAGGACTGTTTATGATTTTAAGCAATTCCTCTGTTAGACGAGATGGAGAAATTTGTGATAAAAGATTTGCCGACACCCTGATTTTATGTCGCAAAGAGATGGACATTTTTGCGTGGGTGGTTGCAGAATATTTTATAGCCCGCAACATTCGGACTGGATCTTCTACAAAAATTCTGTCCATTTCAATTACAGGGCGTAAAACATGCTTTTTTATATCACGCATACCGCCAACGTAATCAATCACCTGCTCTTGTAGGGGATCATAATACAAAGCGTTGAGAGTAAAATCCCGGCGCAAAACATCTTCTTCGATAGTTCCAAAATCATTACCGACAGAACCTTCTGCGTTTGACCGGAAAGTTGAAACTTCAAAAATCTTCTTTCCAAAAACTACATGGACAAGGCGGAATCTTCTTCCAATAATACGAGAATTTCTAAATATTTTTTTAATTTTTGATGGCGTAGCGTCAGTAACAATATCAAAATCTTTTGGCTTATTTCCAACAATTAAATCCCTGACAGCACCGCCAACAATATAGGCGGTAAAACCTGCATCTCTGAGCCTGTTTATAATCTGTAAAGCGTCAGGGTCAATATTTTTGTTTGATATTAAATGTTCTGTTTGTGTATAGACAACAGCTTTTTTTACCAGCTTTCCGTTACCATCAGTACCATATCTATATAACACAGTGCCAACTATTATACAAAAAAACTAAATTTTTGCTAGCCAGTTCAAAACATCCTTTTCGACAATTTCTTTATCATCTTCACCAAGAAGTTCATGTCTATCATTTGGATATTCTTTTATGTCCAGATTTTTAATTCCGTTTTTCTTGTAAATATTAAAAAGATTTTTGACGGTTTTGCCGTAATCTCCAACTGGATCTTGGCCACCGTAAATAAAGAAGATTGGCAGGTCCAGAGGGATTTTTTTCATATTCTTGCCGGTATGAATCTGTTTAAGTCCGCTAGTCATATCACAATAAAAAGCAACTTTTAATGGGAAACCACACCAATTGTCCATTTCGTAGGTTTTTCTAGTATCAGCATTGGCAGCAATCCAATCGTCAGGAGTTTCTGGATTTTCAATCCTTTTGCAATAACTTCCAAAAGAAAGTTTTTTCAAGAATGGTGATGTCGCATCTGCCCCCTTGAAAGCCTTGATAATGACGGCAAGGAGATGACCTGCAATCATAAGTGGCTGGCGTGGACCTGCTGTTCCGCAAAGAATACAACCGTCAATTTCGCTACCATATTTTTCAATAAATCCTTGAGAAATAAAAGAACCAAAAGAATGGCCAAAAAGGAAGGATTTTTTGCCAGGATAAGCTTTTTTCAAATCATCAAAAACTTCGTGAAGATCTTCAATTGCCACGTTAAAGCCGTCTTTATCAGCAAGTTTTCCAAAAAGGCCAGTTCCTTTTTGTTCAGCATTTTCACCAGTTTTTCCATGGCCCCGCATATCATAAGCATTTAAAACATAACCGTTTTCTGCCAGAACAGAACCAAATCTGTCATAACGCATTGAATGTTCTGCCAAACCATGGTGCAACTGAATTATCCCTTTTACTTCCTCCTCAGAATCTGGAGTCCAACGGTTTACAAAAATTTCAGTTCCGTCTCTCATGGTCAATGTAAAATTTTTTGTTTGCATTTAATAAAACCTCTTCTTTTGTATTTTTGATTTTACTTTCAAAGTTGCTTCTAAAATTTGTGATTTTTAAAAGTTCCCTTTTCTTGTTAATTTAATTTACTTTCGTTAAAGTTTACGATATGAAGATTATAACAGACAAATTGGTTTTTGGGGGAAAATCCTTAGGAAAAATTGATGGAAAAAACGTTTTTATCCCCTTTTCTATGCCTGGAGAAACATTAGAAATTAATATTACAGAAAAAAAGCGTGATTATGACGAGGCTCAAATTGTAAAAATCTTGGAGCCTTCCCCTCACCGAGTTCAGCCAGCATGCAAATACTACGGAAAATGTGGTGGCTGTAATATGATGCACATAGATAGTCTTTATCAAAAAAACTTGCGAAAAAATATTCTGTCGGACATTTTTGCTCAAAATGGAATTGAGCTTTCTGGGAAAATAGACCTAGTTTCTGGGCCAGATTTTAATTACAGATCTCGTTTTCAGTTGAATGATGGCGGACTTTCGGAGCGTAATTCCAATATCATAGTTCCGGTTGATGAATGTCTTTGTGCAGAAAATGTGATAAATCAATATTTGTCTCAAACTCCTTTATCACAAAGGCCAAAAGGTCGTATTCATCTTTTTGGATCTTCTTTTGCAGAAGATGGCGAAAAAGAAACAATCAAAATGGCTTTTTCCGAAAAAAAATCCCAAAATCCTAAAAAACAGCCTGTAAAAAATGGGAAAAAATTAAAAATAAAAGAAAATCATTATTTTGCTGGAACTGTGCAGTCACCAGAAAATACCATGTCTGTTATTTTGAATGGAAAAAAACTTACTTTTGATGTAAGAGGATTTTTTCAATCTAACCTTTTTGTCTTTGAAAAAGTTACAAAACTGATTTTGGATAACCTTGCCGGCGGTCAAAATGTTTTGGATATGTATGCAGGTTGCGGGTCAATATCAAGTTTTTTGACAGATAAATATAAAAACGTAGTTCTTGTAGAACACAATCGCGACGCCCTGGTTTATGCAGAGCAAAATCTGGCAGGAAAAGGCCATGTGAGTTATGGTTTGTCTGGGGCGACTTGGGTAAAAACTTGTGCCACCTCCTGCGGAAAATTTGACGCTTGCGTTGTTGACCCTCCGCGTTCTGGTATGGAAAAGGAAGTTGCAGATTATCTTTGTCATTCTGAAATTCCGCAAATTCTGTCACTTTCCTGCGATCCAGCCACCCATGCCCGAGATTGTGCAAGGCTGATAAAAGCCGGCTACCAGATGGAAAAAATCTATCTTCTGGATTTTTACCCCAACACAAGCCATATTGAAAGTCTGGCGGTATTCAGGCGGACTGTGTAGATTGGATACATAGTTCCCCCAAGCGTCATGCTGAACTCGTTTCAGCATCTCACGATGAGATTCCGGATCAAGTCTGGAATGACGGTTCTGAATAGTTACTTAGACTTTTTATAAGAGTTTTTTTTTAGGTTACAATTTTGAATTCCAGGATTTTGCAAAAAATTATCAGTTTTCTATTTTTCTCACTCTTTTTGCCACTTGCCCCTGGTTTTAATTCCTTTTCTGCCCCACTTTTTGGCCAGCAGATTTTAAATAATTTAAATACTTCCTGGTCAAACGTTCTGCCTGGAGTGGTAATCACAAAACCTGCCCAGACATCTTACGGTTTTTGCGTGATTACAGACGCCAGGACAATTTCTTCTTTTTCAAATAAAGGGCAACTTTTGTGGGAAAAGCCAGTTGGCCGGTCAAAAAAAATAAAAATTACAGGCCTTCCCGGTGATTTTATCTCCTTGATTGATAATTCTGATAAAGAAAATTCTATTTTTAAGATTTTAAATCCTAGTGGTGGCGAAATCTGGTCCAAAAAACTGGATTATTCTGTTTCGCAGGAACCTTTTGTTGGGCGGGACGGCAGATTTTTTCTAAAAGGGGAAAATTCTGAAAAAAATCTGATTGAATGTTACGGCATGAATGGGATTTGCAAATGGAGACTTGAAACAGAAGCACAAAAAGATATGGCCTTGCAGGAACTTCCGGACGGTTCACTGGTAGTTTTCTTATCCGAACTTGGGGGCAAGACCCGGGGCCTTAGATTTTCTCCATTTGGCGAAGAACTAGAAGAAATCCTTTTTGCAGGGCAAATCCAAAATGCTTTTACCTGCGATTGGGGCATCCTCCTGACTTTTACAGACGGTTCTTCCGGGCTTTTTACGGTAAATAAAGGTCAGGCAGTAAATAAATGGACAATTCCCCAAAAATCCACATCCCCATTTTTTGCAGTAACTGATGATAAAAGTGATTTTTTGCATTTAGATTTACTTTCTGACGGCGTGATTGTGAATGAAATTGATAAAAATTCTGGTCAAATCACCCATTCCGTAAAAATCCAGGGAATTGATGGAAAAAATATTAAAAAAATCAGCCTTTCCGACCAGGGACTTTTTTTGTGTGATCAAAAATCCGCCTGTTTATACAATAAAAATGGGAATGAAGTCTGGTCGGCAAAAATCCCTTACACTAAAAATAAAGAAATCTGGAATTATCTGATTTACACAGATGACAACTACCTGATTTTCTGCCAAAAAGACTGGACTTTGAACGCCTACCACGTGACTTCCAGTAAAAAATCCGCCATCGGGAAAAATAATAAAACTTTCAAAAAATCCTATTCAGACTTTATAAAAATCAATCCGGATAAATACAGCCTTTTGTACACAGATTCTTTTGGTAATGATTTGATTTCAGAAGAAAGAATTTCCAGCCTGAAAAATGGATTTTATGGCAAAAACGAAGAAGAATGGACTTCTCAAATTCTTTCAATCTGCCAGCTTTATTTTTCTGATATAAGTACTTCGAATTTTGGAACAAGGATAGAAAAATCTATATTTGATTTGGATTCAACCGGATTTGAAAAAATCCTCATACAGCTTCTTTTGCTGGGAACTGCTGATAGTCAAAATACAGTAGCCTCAATTCTTTCTAAAACTACAAATAAATCATACATAAAAGCCATTTTGACCGGAATTTCAGAAAACGCTTACGATCCGGACGGAAATCTTTTATCAGCCCTAGCCTTTACTGCTGACAAAGTTGATTACAAGGAAAATTCGCTGATTAATTCCATTTGCGATGCAGTTTATTCAATTTGCCTTTTTATGGGGCGACCGGCCTACAATTCCCAGGGAAAAGACATTCTCAAAAATTTTCTCTATCCAAATTATTCTACCAAAACAAGAACTTACGCTCGCGATACCCTAAAAAAAATAATGGCCTTGGATTTGTAGTGATGGCTGACTTGTTTCTAAAAATTATGCTATATTTGGGACATGGGTATTTACACAAACGTCGGAAACGAAAACTTTAAAACTGTATTAAACAGTGAATATGTTGATAAATCTCTTATAATTTCGGAATTGAATAAGTTTATTGATACTAAAAATAAACTTGTTTGTATCAGCCGCCCTCGTCGTTTTGGAAAATCAACTCTTGCCCAGATGCTTTGTGCTTATTATGACAAAAATTGTGATTCAAAATCCCTTTTTCAAAATCTAAAAATCGCAAAAGATCCGACATTTGAAACCTACCTGAACAAATATCCTGTAATCTATCTTGATATGACTTGGTTTACTTCTACTTGCGGTGATATAAAAAATGTTCTGGATTATATCCAATCAGAAGTCATAAAAGAACTGCTAAAAGCGTATCCTGAAACTGAAAAATCCGAATCTTTGGCAAAAGTAATTGCCTCCATCTCAGAAAATTACAATACAAAATTTGTAATGATTATTGATGAATGGGACGCAATTTTCCGCGAAGCCAAAAATAATGTAGATATTCAGAAAAATTATGTCATTCTCCTTAGGTCATTATTTAAAACTCCTGTCACAAATAAAATGTTTGCCCTTGCCTATATGACCGGCATTCTTCCTATCAAAAAATACGGAACCCAGTCAGCTTTGACAGATTTTAAAGAATACACAATGCTTTCTCCCCAAATGTTTGAAGAATACACAGGTTTTACCGAAGATGAGGTAAAAGCCCTTTGCAAAAAGTACGGCAGAGATTTTAAAAAAGCAAAGCAATGGTATGACGGCTACTCATTTTCTCATATAAAATCAATTTATAATCCAAATTCCATAATGCAGTGTATGCAAAGTGGGGAATATTTGAATTATTGGACCCGAACAGAATCTTATGAATCATTAAAAACTTATATTGATATGAATTTTGGGGGAATTAAGCAAGATTTGATTCAGATGATTGGTGGAAGTGAATGTAGCGTTGAAACAATTTCTTTTCAAAATGACTTAATTTCACTGAAGTCAAAAAATGATGTTTTTACCCTTCTCATTCACCTGGGATATTTGGCATTTGATTCTGAAAGAAATACAGTTCGTATACCAAATTATGAAATTCGAGAGGAATTTGTAGTTGCTGTAAAAGATGGTTCTCACAAAGAAATTGCAAAATTGATTTCAGCTTCTGAAGAACTTATTCAATATACTCTGGATGAAAAATCAAACAAAGTTGCTGCCCTTGTTGAAAAAGTTCATTCTTTGGGGACTGCCCCAGCTTTTTACAATAATGAACAGGCTTTACGGTCAACCATCCGTTTTGCCTATATCGCCGCTCTTGATGATTATGTAGAAATTCAGGAACTTCCATCTGGAAAAGGTTATGCAGATATTGTTTATCTTCCTAAAAAAACTTCAAATAAACCTGCAATGATTATTGAACTCAAATGGAATAAATCTACAGACGGTGCCTTAAATCAAATTAAGCAGAATAATTATCCGGAACTTGTAAAAAAACTTTCTGGCGAAGTTCTTTTAGTCGGAATTAATTATGATGAAAGAAGTAAAAAACACGAATGTACAATCGAAAAGTGTGATTTTTAGGAAGTCCAGGAACTCCCTTTAGAAAAATCCCTAAAATAATTTTCATGGAAAAAACATCCCCCTTGTGATAGAATGAACTATTATTTTGAAATGGCCGAGTAGGCTATTTTCTAAAGAACAAGGTGGATTTTATGAAAAAAATCAGTTTAATTTGCAGTCTTTTACTTTTAATATCAAGCGGGATTTTTGCCCTTGAAGTAGATAAATCGGAACTTCAATCTGCAGAAAATACAACAATCGAATTTATTAACTATACCGGCCCTCATAAAATTATTGAGTCAGCATCTTCAATCCGCGGAATTGGTAGTTCAATGGGACAGGTTATTTCAAAAGATCCTCAAAATTCCGCTCAGACAGGTTCTGCAAAATATCGCGTAGTTCATGTAGTTGACCCTAACGAAAGTGGAAAACTTGATGCAGATATTCTTTACATTGGAAGTGATGCTACAGTTGACCATGTTGATAACCTCCGAAGAATTATTGCAGGTTATTTAGCTTCGGCTTATGGTTATAGTGATTCGGATGCAAACACCCTGGCAGTTTTTATTACCGTTTACAATGCAGTTTATCGTGGTGATTTAGATTCTTATCAGAAAAAATATAAAAATCAGGTTCAGAAAAATCTTTCAAAAGAAAACTGTGGTCTTTCTGTAAATTACAAGGATTGGCCTGGAAAATCTGAAATTGTCATTCCTTTGTATGATGTGGCAAATGGCGGACTTTCTACCGTAGATACATCAGTTATCAGCGATTCTAAAGTTGTAGATTCAATGAAAGAAGATGATGACCGCAATATCGAAAGTCGTAAAGAAATGGTAGACATCAAGGAAAGAGAATCTGACCAGGCTTCGCAAAAAGCCCAGGAAGCCCAAAAAACGGCAGTTCAGGAGCAAAAAGAAGCTAATGTAGCCAAGGAAGAAGCAAAAGAAGCTCAAAATCAGGCTGACCAGGCTCAAAAAGAAGCTGACCAAAAGCAAAAAGTAGCAGACGAAAATCCTGATGACCAGGAAGCCCAGCAAGAAGCCCAGAAAGCCCAGCAGGAAGCTGATGAAAAACAGGCCCAGGCTGATGAAAAACAGGAAGTAGCAGAAGAAAAACAGGCCCAGGCTGACCAGGCAAAAGAAGAAGCAAAAGAACAGCAGGCTCAGGCTGATAAAAAACAGTCAGAAGCCCAGTCTGAACGTAAAGAAATTGCCCAGGACCAGAAAGAAGTTCAGCAGGAAGAAGCTGAAAAAGCAAAAATGCCAAGTGAATATGGAATTATCCTTACTGATGAAACACAAATGCTTTCTCGTCTTGTAAAATTCAACAAAGAAACTGGTGAAATCATTCAAAATTCCCCTGTTTCTGTAATCCGTAACAGAACAATTTACAAAGGTGCTGAATCTTATTTTGCGATCGCGGGTGAAAATGCCAATAACGGAACAATCAAACTTGTCGCAATTGATCCAGAAACCATGGAAATTACAGGCGAAACAGACCTGAAAATTGCGGAAAATTCTATGTTGGTTCAAAATGGCTCTGAATATATTTGTGTTGTTGATGAAGATGGAGTATTCCATTTGGCAAAATTCGGTGAAGATTTAGCTCTGATGACTAAATCAGAAATCGAAGTAAAAGCAGCAACTCCAATCACAGTTACAGAAACAGGAGTGGTCGTAACTGGTGCTGATGGCAAATTAAAACTTTTAAACAACAAAGATTTTACTGAAGGTTCTACAAACTAAATGGCTACATTATCATTAAATGGAGAGTGGAAACTTTCTTCTGGAAAAATAGAGACAAGTGCTAAGATTCCAGGAGATTTCCACTCCGCCCTCCTCGAAAATAAAATTATTGAAAATCCTTATGAAGGATTTAACGAAAAGAATATTTTGTGGGTCGGTCAATCAGACTGGACTATTGAACGCGATTTTGATTTTGAATTTGAGCCTGGCACTCGGCAGATTCTCGAAATCACAGAAGCAGATACTTTTTTTACACTTTTTATAAATGGTAAAAAATGCGGTTCTGGTCAAAATGCTTTTCTTCGCTATCGTTTTGACATCACAAAATATCTGATTGATGGCAAAAATCATATAAAAATTATTTTTGAATCCGCAGAAAAAAAATCCAACGAAATTGCCAAAAAACTTCCTTACGTAGTTCCTTACATGAAATACGATCTTTATTCTCCGAACCGCAATCTGGCTAGAAAATGTCAGTGCCATGGTGGCTGGGATTGGGGACCGTGCCTTATGGTTTCGGGAATTTACGGCGAAATCAAAATTGAAAGTGTAGAAACAGGGCTTTTTGATTCAGTCCAGATTAATTATTCTCACAAAGAAAATCTTTGGACTGCAAAAATTACGGCAAATTTCACTTCCTTTAAAAATGCTGAAAGAGAATTTTGCTTTAAAATTTCCGGGGCTCAAGATTCCCTTGAACTTGCTCAAATCACCAAAAAAGTAAAACTTTCTGTCGGTAAAAATGTAATTACTGCAAATCTGAATGTTGAAAATCCTTGGATTTGGAAAACAGCCGGGGAATTAAAAGAGGAAGGACTTTCAGAAAATCTTCTTTACAATTTGACTGTGGAAGAAGTGGGGACTTCGACTGTTTCTGCTCAAAAAATCACCAAAAATCCTGCTAAAATAAGTCAGAAATTCTCTTTTTCTTCGCTCAAAACTATCACCAAAAAGGATAAGGCTCTTGGAAAAGATGGACGCTGTCTTTATTTTGAAAACAATGGCCGTATGATTTTTGCAAAAGGTTCAAATTGGGTACCAGCTGACGCCCTCCCTTCCCGCATGACTGCCGCCCGCTACCAGGATTTACTGCAATCTGCTGTTGATGCCAACCAAAACTGTCTTAGAGTTTGGGGTGGTGGCTATTACGAAAAAGAAATTTTTTATGAACTTTGTGACCGACTTGGCATTATTGTCTGGCAAGATTGTATGTTTGCCTGCTCACTCTATCCTGTAACCCAGGAATTTTTGGATAATGTGAGCCAGGAAATTGAATACCAGGTTAATCGTTTGCAATCCCACGCCTGCATTGGACTTTGGTGTGGAAATAATGAAAATTTTGGAACTTTGAACTGGTTTGAACCTTCAATCAAAAATCGTGACAGGTATCTAGTTGATTATGACCGCCTTTACAACGATACAATTGGCAAAAAAATCAGGCAACTTGACCCTTCAAGAATTTTCTGGCCTAGTTCTCCTTGTGCTGGCCCTGACGATTTTGCCGATAACTGGCATGCTGATAATATGGGCGATATGCATTATTGGTCAGTCTGGCACGAACGCAAAAGTTTTGACGCCTATCTTTCAATTAAGCCTCGCTTTGTTTCTGAATTTGGCTATGAATCATTTCCTTCACTCGAAACAATCCGGTCATTTGCCAAAGAAAAAGATTGGAATTTTACCAGCAAATTGATGGAATATCACCAGCGGTCTCCTAGCGGAAATTCTATCATCCTTGAAAATTTCAGTCGTTATTTTCAGTTTCCAAATGGATTTGAAAATATGCTGTATTTGAGCCAGGTTCAGCAGGCTTTGGCTATAAAAACAGCGGTGGATTGGTGGCGGTCTCTTAAACCTCACTGCATGGGAGCCCTTATCTGGCAGTTGAATGATGTCTGGCCTTGCCCTTCCTGGTCATCGCTTGAATACAATGGAAAATGGAAACTCTTGCATTACGAATCAAAAAAGTTTTTTGATATTGTTTATATGCCACTTTTTATAAAAGACGGCAAATTGTATGCGAATATTTGTAATGATACAAAAGATGATTTGGAGCTTTCCCTAGAGATTTCGTATTTAAAATTTGATGGTTCTGATTTTAAAAAATCTCAAAAAATCCAGAAAAATATTTTGCCAGATTCAACTGAAAATATTTTTGAAGAAAATATTGATGATGATTTTAAATCTGATTATTTCATTTTTGCTCAAATGACGGCCAAAACTAAGTCAGGAAAGATTTACACTTGTGAAAACACCCTTTTCCCAGACCTTTACAAACATTCAAATATGGAAAAAGCGGAAATTTCTAGCCAGGTAAGCCAGGTTGGTGATTATTTTGAAATAAAACTTTCGACCGACAAGCCGGCTTTTTACCTTTCCCTCGATAATGATGATTTGCCAGGTCGTTTTAGTGATAATATGTTCACCCTGCTTCCAAACAAGACAAAAACTGTCATTTTCAGACCAAAAGCAAATGAAAATGCGGGAAAAGTAAGTCTGGAACAAGTCAAAAAATCCCTAAAAATAAAGGATTTGCGAGCTACGTATTAGGGTATTAGTATTGTAGAGGAGGCTGACTAAAAAACGTCCGTCATGCTGAATTTATTTCAGCATCTACTACTCTTCCGCCTTGGATTCAAATTTTGAATAGCTTGGTATAAACATAATCGGAATATCACCTGTCGCACCATTACGCTGCTTAGCCAGGATAATTTTTCCTTCCTGGGCAGCAACTTCCTCTTTTAAACGGTCTCGGTGGAGGAACATTACGACATCAGCATCCTGTTCAATAGAGCCAGAACCTCGCAACTGGGCCAGGTTTGGTTCATTTCCTTCAGCATCGCGCGAAACCTGACAAAGAGCAACAATCGGAATTCTTAATTCGCGGGAAAGAGCTTTCAGTGATTTGGAAATTTCACTCACCTGCTCCCACTGCTCTTTTTTATTGTCCTCAGTTGTAATCAAGCCAATGTAATCAATAAAAATGATTTTTACACTGTAATTTGTGACCAGACGGCGAGCCATTGCCCTTAATTCCAAAAGTCGCATATTTGGAGTGTCAATTATATACAAAGGAGCTTCATACCAGCGGCTGGCCGCATCCTGAATTTTTCCAACATCATCAACTTTAAGCATACCAGAACGGATTTTTGACATTGGAACTCTTGCTTCCTGGGATAAAAGTCGCATACCAATCGATTCATAAGGCATTTCCAAAGAGAAAAAACCGCAAGGAATCTGCCTTGTACAGGCAATATTTTCTATCATAGAAAGGGCCAGGGCTGTTTTACCGATTGAAGGGCGGGCACCAATAATAATTAATTCTGAATTCTGAAAACCCGAAGTATAAGTGTCCAATTTTGCAAAACCAGAAGGAATTCCCGTAAACTGATTTTTACTTTTGTAGCGGGCTTCAATAAGTTCAATTTCTTTTACCATCATGGCTTTTGCGTCATAAATGGTAGTTGTTTCGTTTCTTTCTGACAGGGCAAAAATCTTCTGTTCAGCAGAGTCCAAAAGACTTTGACTTTCTGTCTGTAAATCATAAGAAGTTGCGTTGATTTCGGCAGAAACTTTTATTAAATCTCGACGGGCAGCCCTGTCGAGTACAATTTTTGCATAAGATTCAATATTTGCTGATGAAGGAACTGTGTCTGTCAGTGAGGCAATATAGGCATTTCCACCAGCCTGCTCCAGTTTTCCTTCTTTTGTCAATTCGTTTGATAGAGAAACGGAGTCACCGGCAATATTTTGGGTGTAAAGTTTTATCATTGCATCAAAAATTATCTGATTTTGCAATGAATAAAAGCGGTCGGGTTTTAGCAATGAAATTACATTTGCCATTGCCCCCCAGTCAAGTAAAAGAGCCCCCAAAACAGCCTGTTCAGCTTCAATGTTTTGTGGTGGGATTTTGTCTGCTAATGAAATTGCCATAAAATTGCCTTCCTGGTTTTTAGAAAAAAAAGAGACGGTTTACTAATTGTAATACCGCCTCTTGTAATTATAAAGAAAAATCCGAAACTAATTATTCAGCTTTTTCTTCTGCAGCTGGAGCTGCTTCTTCTGCTTTTGGTGCTTCAGCCTTAGCTTCTTCTACAGTTTTTCCGTCAGTTGTCTGTGCTTTTACTGCAATCTGGAGTTCAGCAACCTGAGCTTCGTAAAGTTTAACAGTAAGATGGTAGTTACCAACAGATTTAATAGAGTTTCCTGGAATTTCGATACGTTTTCTTTCGATTTCAAATCCAAGTTTTGCCAAAGCGTCTGCAACAACGTTAGAAGTTACAGCAGCATAAAGTTTTCCGTTTGAAGCTGCTGGCATATTCAATTCCAAGTTCAAAGCTTCAAGTTTTTCTTTCAAGCTAGCAGAATCTTTACGTTTCTGTTCCTTGCGTGCTTCAATTTCAGCCTTACGACCTTCGAACAAAGCTACAGTTGCTTCATTGTAAGGTACAGCCAAGTTACGAGGAAGAAGGAAGTTGCGGGCATAACCATTAGCAACGTTTTTTACATCGCCTTCTTCACCAAGAGATTTAACATCTACATTAAGAATTACTTTCATTTTCAAGCTCCTTGATTTTTTAAGCCCAACTTCGGAGTATGAAGTGAGCCATTTTTTTATAAAAGGGAGCCTCTAAAAATTGCAATTTTTAGAGGCAACTCTGAAAACGCGACGT